>CAVFZO010000108.1:0-5700 GCA_963626925.1 Clostridium sp. AM49-4BH | reverse complement strand
TTCACCCACCACCATGCGGGAGCAAGCTATCCTATGGAAGTGGTACTCTGTCTTACTTTATAGATGTTGTCATTCTCGTCGGAGAATACAAGTCTCTGGAAGATATGGTACGGCGTATCAGATAGTTCGATGGGGACTATGCCCGGAGCATCAAGCTCTGTGTTGAGATTATCTGTATACGTGAGCGGAGTAACAGCCATCACAAGATCTTCGTCCCTCAGCAGGATGTCGTCAATAATACTGCGTCTCATCTCGTCCCTCCTTTTATGACTCATCGACTTGATGAACATCTCGATCGTCGTCCCCAGACGCATCTTGACTTCATGATCGGTGTCATAGAAGCGGTATCCGAGCTTGTCGGCAAGGACTTTTCCGATAGTTGTCTTTCCTACGTTCGATACTCCGAAGAGAAGAATCTTCGTCTTCATAATCTTCCTCCCGCCTCATCATCATAACAGACCACAGTGCCCTTTCTCCACAATAATCCGGATATATCTCCTTTCCGTACCGTTTCCCTCTATGATACAATCTTCCCGATACGGAAAGCTTAAAGGAGACACTATCATGATTTCTACAGAAAAGGCGATGAAGATGATGCACGAATACCTTGACGAGCACAGCGGCGAGATCAAGAGCGAGAAGGATATTGACAGACTCCTGGCATCCTTCACGAAGAAGTACAACGCTTCACTCAAGAAGGGGGGAGAGAAGACTGTCTACGACTACCTCGAGGAAGCCGAGAAGGCGGAGACATACGAGGAGCATATGGCTGCATTGAAGAAAGCGCTCGCAATAGAGCCGGAGAATCCGGATGTTCTTCTCAAGATATTGTCGGCTGAGAAGGGTGACAAACCCGATGAGCTTCTCGATGCACTTTCTGCTCTCATCTCGAAGATTTCCGGCGAAAAGAAGATGCAGGACCATCTTCAGAACGACAGAGGTGACTTCTGGGGTATTCTCGAGACCAGGCCGTACATGCGTGTCAGGCAGAAGTATATGGATACTCTCGTCGAATGCGGCATGTTCACCGCAGCTGCCGGGGAAGGAGAGGAGCTTATACAGCTCAACCCGGGAGACAACCAGGGAATAAGATACGCTCTCATGCATATCTATGCTTTCAGGGAGGATGAGAAGAGTGCACTCGCCCTCCACAGGAAATACGAGAACGGTGACGAGACCCAGATGCTTCTCCCCCTCGCAGTCCTGTATTACAAGAAACGCAAGTTCAAGAAGGCGGGGGAATACCTCAAGCGCCTTATGAAAGTGAACAAGGAAACAAGAGATTTTTTCATGAAAATGTCGGACAGAGAGGAGGCAAGGAAGCTTCTTTCGAATTTTCCCGACTATTATAAAATGTTCTCAATCGAGGAACTTACCGCAGCTGTCCATGAGAACGATTTTTTATACTCGAGCACCTGGATGTTCTTCATCTGGGCAAACAAGTGGTTCACCAGAAACAATATGTAGCTCCGGCGGGGGGAGAAGTGAATGAACGTCACATGTTTTCATAATCCGGATGAGGAGAACGGGGTTTTCAGCAACTGGTACCCGTCGCGCTTCACGCTTGACGGGATTACCTTCTCTTCAGTCGAACAGTACATGATGTACAGCAAGGCCGTCCTCTTCGATGACAGGAAGATGGCGGGGGAGATTCTCACCACAGACGATCCTGCCCGGATAAAGGCCTGCGGCCGTCTTGTATCGCACTATGACGACAAAAAATGGAGCAGCGTGAGAGAAAAGGTTGTCTACGAGGGACTCAAGGCGAAGTTCAGCCAGAACCCTGATCTTGCCGGCTCTCTCCGTGCCACGGGCGACAGTATCCTCGCCGAGTGCGCCGTCAGAGACCGCCTATGGGGGATAGGACTCTCGATGAACGATCCCGCAAGGCTTGACAGAGCCCAGTGGCGGGGCCGTAATCTTCTCGGCTGCACGCTGATGAGAGTGCGCAGCGAACTATTTGAGAGTGACGCTCACATTTGAGATATCGGGAGAAACTCCATGAGATAATCATTCGAAGGCGGGGGAAGCGGGAGATTCTCCGCCGGGGTTATTTCGTCTGGGATGTCTTTTCCGCCGCCTGAAGAAGCATCAGCTTCTCCTCAATTACAGAAGATGTCACCTGTAATCGGAAAAACGGCTTCTTGAATGACGGGGAATGATGATTCATCGGACAGATTTGAGCCTCACCTTTGCTTTGTTTTCTCTTGTTGCTCATTCTCTTGAGCTGAAGTACAATCGACGTGTGGAGACAACATCCGGTATCAAGAGAGAATATGATAGACCGGAGTACTTCTACCTGTTGAGGATTTTACGATGAAGAGAGTAAAACTGCCGCTTGGCAAGTCAAGTTTCGAGGCCGTCAGAAAGCAGGAGTTGTTCTATATAGACAAGACTTCTTTGATTGCGGAACTCGAAAAAAATGAAGGGACGGAGGTTTTTCTATTCACCAGACCGCGCCGTTTCGGAAAGACTCTCACGATGTCGATGCTCTCATCTTTCTTCGATATTTCAAAGGATAGTACAGGGTTCTTCGAGGGATTGAAGATATCTGAAAACAGGGAACTCTGCGATAAGTGGATGAACAGATTCCCCACAGTTTTCCTTTCTTTCAAACCTTTCGACGGTCTTGATTTCGAGAGCGCCTTCGATTCCCTGAAAGATATCATCTTCAACTTGTTCTGTGATTTTTCATTTCTTATGTCGAGTGACAAAGTGG
The DNA here is from genome assembly GCA_963626925.1 of Clostridium sp. AM49-4BH. GTDB lineage: Bacteria > Spirochaetota > Spirochaetia > Sphaerochaetales > Sphaerochaetaceae > Ornithospirochaeta. The sequence goes on along the minus strand of CAVFZO010000108.1, from coordinate 2,981 downwards.
ATTCTGTATTGAAGGAGAAATACAATGTCATTTACAGCGGTAATCCGACTGTCTCAGATATAAAGGGGAGCCTCAGCCTGCTTGTCAGAATGCTCAGTGCTCATTACGGGGGCAAGGTCGTGCTCCTCATCGATGAATACGATGTTCCTATGGCAAAATCCAGCAGCAGGGGTTATTACGATGCAATAATCGATGTAATGAGAAGTATGCTGCAGGTTCTCAAGGACAACGATTATATTCAGTTTGCAGTAATGACAGGGTGCATGAGAATAGCGAAGGAAAGTATCTTCACCGGACTTAACAACGTCTATTCAAATACCGTCACGAGCAGGGCATACGGCGAGTATTTCGGCTTTACCGAGGATGAGGTAAATGAGACTTTCAAACAGCTTGAAGTCGAGGACAGACTCGATGAAGTGAAAGTGTGGTATGACGGATATCATTTCGGGGATGAGGATATATACTGCCCGTGGGATGTCATACACTATTTGTATGACCTTTCCAATGACCCGAAGGCAAAACCCAGAAACTACTGGGCGAACACAAGCAGCAATGACATTATAGAGTCGTTCATTTCGCGGGGACGGAAGACGATGTTCGATGACCTTGACACCCTCCTTGAGGGAGGATCGATAATGAAGGTTATTGATGAGAACATCACATACGACTATCTTCATTCGTCTGATAATAACATCTGGAGCATACTGCTTATGACTGGTTATCTTACCCCTGTCAGAAGAGAGGATGAAGATGATTCTCTCCGTGACGATGAAGTCGAGCTGAAGATTCCGAACCGCGAGATAATGAACATTTTTTCCTCAAGTCTCACAAAGTGGATTAACGCCGTGAGCGGGAAGGGGGACCTTGTGTCCCTTGCCGACGCACTGTGGACAGGAAGAGCTGACGTGATCAGCAGTGAGATGACAAGAATTCTCAATGATACGATAAGCTACAATGACCTCTGGCACGAAGCGGCCTATCATCTCTTCTTTGACGGAATATTCCGCGGTATGGGATACAGAGTCGATTCCAACAAGGAGCACGGAATGGGACGGCCTGATATTGTAGTATTCGACAAAAAGAGGAAGAGGGCTGCTCTTTTTGAATTCAAAGGTATAAACGAAACCTTAGAGAGTGCTTCCCGTCAGATAGACGATAAGAAATATGCCGACGGTCTTACCGACTGCAGTCTGATTCTGTGCTATGCGGTACGTTTCAGTGACAAGACTGCCGAAGTCTTCTTCAAGGAGAAAATCGAGAGATAGGAAACTCCTTCTGTCCTTTTTCGTGTTCGGAAAGGATGAAGACGCCACCGGCTCATTTGATAACGCGAAATTCACTTTTTCAATAACTTTCCTCTTTATCTCAGAGGAGAACTCTGTGACGAGCCCCGGGACGGATTCATATTCTGCGGCTTTTTCATATCGGGATTCTTCTCACAGCTGCATGCTGTGTTATACTGCAGTGAGTAGAAGGATGAATGCGATATGAAAGATTATTTCACAAACCGTTATGTTCCCCAGCGTCTGATCGACGAGTGGAAGGATGAGAGCGGGAATGTATTCTGGTACAACCCTTTTAACAAGAATTGTAAAAAAGGAAAATCCAGGGATTTCTTCCGCGATAAGATAACGGGCCTTGCAGAAGATGAAATCGAGTATGTAAAGATGCTCGACGAGGAGATCAATTCTCTTATCTATTTCGATTATTTGACGCAATATAATCAATTGAAGAATGAAGATCCTCTCTGCCGCTCGTCTCTTCTTTTCTCCTTCATGAGAACCCCTTCCTATCAGCTGTATTCGGAAGGAGTTGACGGTTCCATAGTCAACCTCAAAGGCGAGGTGGCCGGCAGAGATGGCAGACGGAGCGGGAAGTTCATGTCGAAGCTGCTTCAGATCATCTCCTCGGGCGAGCTCTCCATAATGGATCTCAAATGCGCCATGCTCTACACTAACCACAGAAGATTCCTGCTGCCTTCTTCTCCGTTGAACATCATCAACCCGTATTTAGGCGACAACCTCACGGGGGATCTCGTCAATCTTAATCCCTTCATCCTCAAGGGAGCTTTTTTCATAATTCCGGTAGCGTCATATAGAATTTGTGTCATCTACGATAAGTCAGTTTACAGACTGTTGACGGGGGAAGGGCGTCTTTCAGATAAGGATGTTGATATCATAAACATGATCGGACTCTACAACGGAGGAGAAAACGGCGGCGTTGTGTGCCGGGAGTGGGAAGACGGATATGTCGACCTGCTCGTCGAGAAGATGGGAGCCAGAGTGCGCGGCACGGAGACGTACACACGCCTCGATACCTATCCCTTCTCCACCGAGTTATCCTGCATGCGCTGCTATGCGGATGCCGAGAAGGAAAGGGAGCATAATACAGCCTTCCCTGTGAGGAAATTAGCTTCGGAACTCCAGAAGTACGATGAAGAGAAGATGAAGAGTGTTACCAAGGCAAATTATGAAAAGAAGATGCACAGCCGTTATCTTTTTGCCAAGGAACTGATATCGAAATAACGACCTTGTCTCTTTCGCAGAAATAAGACTGTATTCTGGATTATATTTTCGTTTATATAACATTTGTAGTACAAAACGGGTGGAAGAAAAATTGCCGTCGGTTTCGAAAAGAATGAACAATTCTCAGCAAATTAACATGTAATAAGGTGCTATTTTTACTTTATATAGGAGAAAGAGATTGCCGGCATATTGCTTTGTTGTTATCATTAGTTTGTAAAAGGCGAATTAATGACATGGTTGTAATGAGCGTGAAACTTAGGAAAATATACGGTTTTGATGATTTTTCGATTGATTTCAGCTACCCGAAGAAGATAGTCAACTCACTTATAAGCGAGGAACATCTTCCCGGCAGGGAGAGATTCCGCTACAGGAAAGCAGTAATCCTCATGGGTGCGAATGCAACGGGAAAGACATGCCTGGGGAAGGCCTTGAAAGGAATCTTCGATTTCCTGAAGG
>CAVFZO010000107.1:0-6242 GCA_963626925.1 Clostridium sp. AM49-4BH | reverse complement strand
AGCTCGAGTCATAGTAAGCCGAGAGCATCTTTGCAGCATAACTTTTGCCGAAGCGACGGGGTCTTGAAACACATGTCAGCCTGTTGTCGCCGTTGATGGTCTGAGAGACCAGATCAATCAGCATGGTCTTGTCGACATAATTTCTGGTATTAATCCCTTGAAATCCCTTGTTGCCCGGATTAATGATACTCATGCTGCACCTCCCGTTGAAGTATTGTGAAATGAAAAAGAAAACTCCTTTTTCGTCTGTCACATGAAAAAGGATAATGTATGCCAGAATGAAAGTCAAAGATCATGATTTCTCAGATAATGTCTTTCAAGGGGCGAGATTGTCGGACGACAGTGTCACTTGTCCTCGACGCTTTTCTCGTAGGCAGTAAGGTAGCCCGATATCTTCTTTCTTATGTCGACTCTCTCCTTATCGAGTGAGTCGAGGAGGGAGGAGAGGGCGTAGACAGAGGAAGCAACGGCTTTTTCTATGTTCGGCGTCACGTTTATGAAGTATGAATCGTTGTCCTCTTCTAGATAGAGGTATTCGAAGTACTTTCCGGCTTTGTACGGCTTCAGCATATCTTTCAGATAGCGCTTTATCGTCTTGTCGTCATCGTATGCGGAGAAGTGGCTCTTCGCCTTCTTTCTCGATATCGACTCGTTTCTGTCGACGAGGGAGTATTCCCTGTCGAGGAGCTTCGTCTTTATGGGGAGGCGAGAGAGGATGCCGTTACAGGAAAGGTAGATCTCCTTCTTCGAGCGGTCCGTCACCTTCTTCAGCTTCGAGAGAGGTACTATGTAGTGTGCTTTGCCGCTGTTGACTCTGAATGCTTCAAGCGAGCGGTCTTCTCTCTCCACAGTCTTCTTCGCCTTTTCTTTCTTTACAGGCGGATGGAGAAGCTCCTTGAGGAGTTCCGGGCTGATGGACTTTATCCATTCGGGCCTGAGAGGGGAGACCGAGCGCGCATACATCTTCTTCGTCTGCACGATTTCGCCTGCGAGGATGAAATCGGGTCTTGTAACGAACCAGGACGAGCCGGGATGAATATATATCTCGCTTGCCGTCACCGAATGATATGAGTAGCCGCCTGTGCGGATGCATATGTACTGCCTAAGACCCGATGCAAGGCAGATAAGGTATTCCTTCATGCTGAAGCGCGATGAGGTGATTGGAACACCCATATCTGAAACGATCTCCTCGAGCTGGGCCTTTATGTGGACGATCTCGTCCATCGTCTGCTTGTCCAGGAAATGGCTTGTACAGAACTTCTCTCTCGACTTCTCGTCCTTCAGGGACGTGTAGCTTCTGTACATCGTAAGATATGCCGCAAAGTCGCCGTTCTCGTTGTCGACCAGAGCATGATGGACTTCCCTCGCTACATACTCCTTACCCTGCGGCAGTACGAACGGAGTCTTCGTGGAGAGGAAGGCTACTGCCGTTATGACGCTCTCGAGTACGTCCGGGTAATTCATCACAGCCTCTACTATGACACGGCTCAGCCTCGGAAGGAGGGGGAACTTTATCATCATCTCGCCGATTGCTGTCAGATGAAGGTCGCTTCTTATGGCACCTATGTATTCGAGAGTCTCTATTGCGGAGAGAAGGGCCTCCTTCTTGGGCTCTGTGATGAACGGGAAGGATGTGGGGTTGTAGATTCCGAGCTCGCACATCCTGAGAACTACCTCCGCAAGATCGGAGTGGAGGATCTCCTCTTCGTTGAATTCCCTCCTGCGGTTGTAATCCTCCTCGCTGTAGAGGCGGTAGCAGAGACCGCTCTGAGTCCTTCCCGCACGTCCTTTTCTCTGGTCCGCCGATGAGCGTGACACCAGTGTCGGGATAAGGGAGGATGTGAAGTTACGCTGGTTGTAGAAGTTTGTCTTCGCCCATCCCGAGTCGATGACTGTCCTTATGCCGTCGATTGTGAGCGACGTCTCCGCGACGTTTGTCGATACCACGACCTTCGTCTTACCCGGGGATGTCGGGATGAAGACCCTGTCCTGCTCCTCCTTGCTGAGCCTCCCGTAGAGGGGATATATCTCGTAATCGTCTTTCTCGATTGTGTCAGTCGTGTAGAGCCTTTCGATGCACATCTTTATCTCGGCTTCCCCGGGGAGGAAGACAAGAACATCTCCCCCGTCCTCCCTCTTGTGTGCGTCTTTGACAAGAGAGGCAATCTTTTCGTAGAAGGCGTCTTCATGGTCCCTGTCGAGACGCATGGGTACGTACTTCACTTCGACGGGGAACGGCCTGCCCGATATCGAGATGATGGGGGCATCACAGAAGAAGCGCGAGAAGACAGATGTGTTTATCGTCGCACTCGATATTATGACCTTGAGGTCGCTCCGGCGCTGTATTATCTCCTTCAGGAGGCCGAGGATGAAGTCTATGTTGAGGCTTCTCTCGTGTGCCTCGTCGACCATTATGACACAGTAGCGGGAGAGGAGGGCGTCGGCCTTCACCTCCTGCAGTATTATGCCGTCGGTCATTATCTTGATTCTGGTCGTGCTGTCGGTCGTGTCGTGGAAGCGCATCGTGTAGCCGCAGAAGGAGGCGGTGTCTCCTATCTGCTTTTTAATGAATTCGCTCACGCTCACCGCAGCGATGCGCCGCGGCTGTGTTATCCCGATAATCCCCGTATCTGCATAACCCGCTTCATTGAGAATGAGGGGTATCTGTGTCGTCTTGCCGCTTCCTGTGGGGCTTTCGACGATGATGACCTGGCTTTTATCGAGTGCCGAAAGGATCTCCTTGCGGCTGCGGTATACGGGGAGGGTGGTATAATCGATCACGCTTTTATTTTCTCTATAATCTCTGCACTGTTCCTGACAGTTACGCTCTCTCTTGTCCTCTGGTCCCTCAGCGTCATCGTCTCACCGACAGTGAGGAGATAGGGGATGCTGTTCTTGTCGAGGTAGTCGTAAACCCTCTTCATCTTTGCCTCCGTAATGAGATAGACGTCTGCCCTTATGCCGCCGTTTCTCAGCTTGGATGCCGTCCTTTCCGCCTCGGCGAGGAATCCGGGAGTATGGATGATGAGTACATCGCTTGACGCCGTCTCCCTGACAAGGGGACTCTTGAGCTCCTCGAGGGCTGCGATAAGACGGTCAAGTCCTATCGAGGAACCGACACCGGGGAGGTTCTCCTTCGTATAGAGGGAGGCAAGGTTGTTGTAGCGGCCGCCCGAGCATACGCTTCCGATGGCCTCCGCCCCCTCAAGGAATGTCTCGTAGACGATTCCCGTATAGTAATCAAGACCGCGCGTGATCGACGGGTCGAGTGTGAAGTGTCTCTCTATTCCCGTTTCCTCAAGAAGTGCGTAGATCTCCCTGAGGCGTAGAGAAGCCTCGTTCTCTCCCCCCGAGAGGCTCTCAAGCTTAGAAAGAGTCTCCAGAAATGATGAGGAGCCATCTCCTGATGTGATGTACTCGAGTATGAGGGATGCCTTCTCCCCGCTCTTTGTAATCTCCTCCAGGATGGCTTTCACCTCATCCTTCCCGATTTTTCTCAGCTTGTCGACAGCCCGCAGAATCTCCACCGAGTCATCCCTCACGCCGATTTTTTCGAGGAAGGTGTTGAAGAGACCCCTGTGCGAGAGGTGGAAGGTATAGCCCTCGATTCCGAGGGACGAGAAGGCGTGGTTCATCATCGACAATATTTCGTAATCGGATGTTGTGTTGTCGACGCCGACGATGTCGAAGTCACACTGGAAGAACTCCCTGTAGCGGCCCTTCTGGGGCTTTTCGCCTCTCCATACCTTGTTTATATGATAGCGTTTGAAGGGCAGGGCGAGCTCGGGAGAGTGCAGAGCCATGAAGCGTGCGAACGGCACTGTGAGGTCGAAGCGCATAGCAACCTCCCTTCCTCCGTTATCCATGAAGTGGAATACCTGCTTGTCCGTCTCTCCGCCGCCTTTTCCCAGAAGTACGGACGTGTACTCCAGTACCGGCGTGTCGATGGGCACGAAGCCGTAGCTCTGGAAACCCTTTTCAAGCGTTTCCATTATCTTTTTCTTGGGTATCTCTTCTTTCGGAAGGCTGTCTCTGAAGCCTTTGAGGATAACTGGTTCTATCATAATTGTCTCCAATGGCCCAAGTGTAATTGATTTTCAACCTTTTTTCAGCAGGGATAGTCGCAAATGTGAAACTCTTATGTCTCTTCTGTATCTTGTTCATGAAGAAAAATCTAATTAAGATAGTTACTCGTGTTCGTCAGATACAAGACAGATGAAAAGGGACGAAGCGTTCCCGTTTGCAGAATATACACATCAAAGGAACATCCCATCAGAAACAGCATGATTGACAGGGATGCTCTCTGGGCTGTCAGGAAGATACAGGCAGCGGGGGGCGAGGCCTACATCGTCGGAGGCTCCATCCGTGATATTCTGCTCGGAAACATCCCCAAGGATTATGATATAGGGACATCGCTTTCCCCCAGGCAGGTTCAGAAGCTATTCTGGAACAGCCGCATAATCGGACGCCGTTTCCGTATCGTCCATCTCTTCTTCGGCAGCAAGATCATCGAAGTGACGACGTTCCGCAGCGACGAGGAGAACTTCGAGGACGGGAACAACAATATCTACGGCACGATAGAGCAGGATGCAAGGCGTCGTGACTTCTCGATTAACGCCCTCTACTACAATCCGAAGACCTGTGAGATTCTGGACTTCGCGGACAGCATGAAGGACTTCGAGAAGAAGAAAATCAGATCCCTCATTCCTCTCTCATACTCCTTCAGCGAGGATCCCGTCAGGATGATAAGGGCCGTCAAGTACAAGGTTACGACAGGCTTCTCGTTCTCTTTCGGGGTATCTGTTGCCCTCCGCCTCAACGCACCCGCCCTCCAGGACTGTCCGACAAGCAGACTCACCGACGAGATAGTGAAGATCCTCTCGTCCGGACACTCGAGTTCCATCATGCACGAGCTCCATCACTACAGACTTCTGCAGCATATCATACCGTCGTATGCGGTACACAGCGAGCTTCCGAGCATGAGAAAGTCTCTCTCAGAGCTCGACAGCATTGTCATGGAGAAGAAGAAAACGGGGGAGCAGATGGTTGGTAAGAGCGAGATGTTCTACTATATGATACGCTCATCGATCATCGTCGATACGTCACACCAGATCCCCTATGAGGAGCTTCTTCATGATGTGTTCAGGCAGGCGAAGGTCATGCTGAGCCCCATAACACCCTCGAACGCAGACCTCGAGAAGGCCGCAGCCCTTGTTCTTGAATTCAACGGAATAAGGAGCCGGAAGAAAAAGAAGGTCAAGGCCGAGAAGAAGCCGAAGCCTCTCAATCCGAAGGTGAAAAAGCGCCACAGAGGCAGAAAGAAGCCGAAGACGGCGGAAAAGGAAGCCGTGACACCGTCAGAGAGCACAACGGTCTAACTCCATTCCTCTATTTCTATCGAAACACTCTTTACCATGATTGATCCGAATTTCTCGAGGCAGTCTCTAACATACTGCTGCAGATCAGATATCGTGGAGGGGATGTAGTGACGCGGGGGAAGGAGGATCGTAATCGTGATGGAGTAGGTGCGGTCGGGGTTTCTCACTCCCTTCACCTTCTTCACCTTCATGATCGAGTCGTATTCAGATATCGAGTGCTTAATCATCTGCTGCAGCGTCTGTTCGCTCACAGTCTCCTGCGTCGGCCTGGAGAACTCCGGCTTTACAATCGTCTTCTCGCTCACCTGACTCTTGAGGTGCTTGCCTCTTCCGAGAGTGACGCGTATTGAGTCGAAGACGATCTGCGGGGCCGAACGTGTGATCTCTATCGGTGATACCGGAATTACGTGCTTTCCCTCCATAAACCGTATGTGCATCGCAGTCTCGATGTCGTCTGCCGACGAGACATCCTCGATGTGGATTATTTTCGAAGGGGCGGGGAGGTCGAGGCGCAAAGCAATCTTGTTCACCATCTTCTCGCTTGTCCCGATGATGAGGATCTTGCGGTTCTTCTCCTTGAGCAGTGCCGTCGTTATGGCATTCTTGTCCTCCTCGTCGTCGAAGAGTGCCGTCTTTACTGCAGCCATGAAGTTCGCATCCTCCTTTGCGGAGTGGCCGGTGACTATCTTGTCGCCCTTGATGAGAAGTCCGTCGTCTATGATGAGGTGTATATTGTACTTCAGAGCAACCTGCTTGGCATGGTAACTCTTGCCTGTTCCGGAGCGTCCGACAAGGCCGTAGACCGTCACCCCCTTGAAATATGAAAAGAGGTATTCCTTGATTTTCTTTATCAGGTCTGCAAAA
>CAVFZO010000106.1:0-6361 GCA_963626925.1 Clostridium sp. AM49-4BH | reverse complement strand
ACCGCATGGGAGTGGTAGTTCATAGAAAGAACCTGACAGTCTTGAATGCAACAGGAAGAGAGGAAGCGATTCCTCTCTTTATTTCCGAGTCTCCGTCATAGACGAGGAACACCCCCGGGGAAAGACGGAAGACAGAGCCGTCGACAGAGACGATCTCGTCGCCCTCAAGACATATCTCGAGAATTAGACGTCCCTCCCTCTTCTCTCCGGGAAAGCCCTCGGGGCATGAAAGATGGACAGATACATAATACGTAACATCACCCTCTCCCCCTGCGCTGTATTCGCCCGGGTCGTCATCGTAGGGCTTCGAGTGATCCATGATATCAATCACCCTGTCCATATGGGGAATAACGGATGTATAGTTTTCAAGTTTATCTAGAACATCATATAAAAGCATACTCACCTCATGAACTGGTTCTCTTTGAGAATCGTGAAGACGCAGCCGAATGTCGCACTGACTGTAAGAGAATAATCCTTCCCGTCCCACAGTGACGATATGCCCTTTTCATAGTCGATATCCTTCCTCAGCGCTGCCTCGATTCTGAAATACTTCGCATCGTAGCGTCCCATGACGGCGAGAGCGAGTGAGAGAGAATGTTCGTCGATGAGGGTGTTCTCCCTTTCAAAGACCTTCGTTCCCTTCGGAATAAAAATCTTCGACAGCGTATATCTGTTCCAGTTGTATTTCACGCTCCCGCTCACGGAGAAATACTTCTCGCTCTCAGCCAGGTGGATATATGTGAGTCCTCCCGAGAGGAGAAGAACATCATCCGAGCCGTAGCGGTAATAGTCACTGCTGCCTAAAGCAGAATTTCTGTATGTTGAAAGTCCCGTATTCATCCCCGTCACGAAGCCGTAGCCTGCGCCAAGAGTCACTCCGAGCGGAAAATCCGTATACGGGATGACGGTGAATTCCGCCTTCGGAATAAGGAAGGAAAGGTATTTGAAACTGCGTGAGGAGCTGTAATAACGAGGGTTATCCTGAATGGAAAGAAGCATATCGTCCGCAGGATATACTCTCCCCCACTCTGCTCCGCCTCCGAAGAAGAACTGGGGACGAGCGGAAAGCGTAAGGACAAAAAATAGGAGCAATATGATTATGACACTCTTTTTCTTCATCTCTTTCTCTCTCCTCCGAATCTGTATCCGCAACCGATGCGGGCACTCAGAAGAAGTGTAGTATAGCCGCTCTTGAACCATGTATCATCAGACGACGGCGTGAACTTCATAAAGCCGTTCGTCAGACTGACTCCTCCCGTGATGAAAAGAGAATCGGTGAAGAAGAAATCGACCAGGCTCTCCACAGTGAGGCCCGCTATTATGCCTTCACAAAAATAGTCGTAGCTCAATACGGCAGCTCTCAGAGCAAGGGAAGCATCTATATAGGTAGAAGGCGTACATCTGAAGACAAACCCTGCTGAGGCCATCAGAAAAGCTTTCTTATCGGATATGTCAGATTCGACGAAGGATGCATAATGTTTTGACCAAAGAGGATACGAAGCATAAACGGCCGTACTGAAGCCCCACTTCGCACTCTCGTCGTTTCTGAAGAGGTCAGCAGAGAGACCGGCACCGAGGCCGAAGTGGAGATTGCCGTTCTTTGCAGGATATGAGTAGACATTCTCGCTGACGAAGGACGGCGAAATTGTTCCTCTGAGGTACACAGCTATCCTTCCGGACTGAGGGACGACAGCGGAGGAGAGCGAGGCCGCAGCAGACAGAACGATAATAACAATGATTAATCTCTTTCTCATATTCCAAGCCTCACTCCGAATGAATATCTGAAGCCCTTGTCCTTTTCATAGACAGAGGCATATACAAGACCGCACTCCGCATAGAGATAGAGAGTGTCGAAAAGATCTGCCTCAAGCCTCAGCGACAGACTCCCGCTGAATGCGGATATGTTTCCCTCCCCGTTTGCAACGGCGCCGAATGCATATGCCGTGTCACTTACAGCTGAAACTGTCGGATAGAGATCCTCGAAAATCTGGGGACCTCTAAAGACAAGGGATGTCGTATTGCCGACGAGGAAAGAGGAATTGGCAGTATGGCTTCCCCATACGCTTCTCTCGAGTGCATACTGCGGTATTCCCTTTCCAGTGATGAACCTTGCATCAAACTCTGTCTCAACTACAAGCGTGAACATCTTGAGCACATTACTCGACGAGGAAAGCGAGAACTGATTCACGTTCAGGATTGTGAACGCCGCACCTCCTGCTGCATTGACGGAAAGATACGACGAGCCGCCGTCATCATGAAGCGGAAACCATGAAGGCATATAACGCACAAAGAGCTCAGCCCAGAGGCCGTCCTTCGTCATCCTAGTCTCTTCTGTGTAGTTGTACTTCGCCCCTATCCTCATTCCGGTATGGGAAAGCTGTCTGTAACCTGTCAGAGAGTCGGGTTTGAACTCGGGAAGACCGCTGTAAGAGTTGAAACGAGACTCCCGTTTTCCTCCGTCTACTACTGTGAACACAGCCTCCTCTCCGTCACCGTTGAGCCACCCGAGTCTCTCGTAGGCATTCTCATAGTCGCCTTCGAGTGAGAAGATGAGGGCGAACATCGGATCGGAAAGATAATCAACATTTATAAGCCCCAGTTCGTAATCGAGCGTGAAGTAGATGTAGTGCACCTGGTAGAACCGGGCATTCTCGGTATTGAAAAGAGATGATGTCTCCTTGATATGCTCTCCACTCTCCGGATTCTGGATGAGAAGACGGTGCTTGAGTCCGGCGTCGAAGTTAAGCGTAAGCGACGATGAAATCTCGTCAAAGTAGTCGGGAAGCGACGCCTCATAACTGAAGGTGCCGCTCACGGGATAGAAGCCGCCCGAGAATCTCAGGTCGCCGTCCGTCGACATGACAGACGATTTGAACGACACGGCGCCGAGCGTGAAGAAGGAGAAAAGCATGATGACAATCAGCGATATTCTTTTCATTCCACACCTCCTACAGACTGAACGACATGCTCACTTCACCGCTTCCGTAGAGGCCGTCAATCGTATTATAACCGTTCGCAGTGTTCCATGTGATGTAATAGTTGAACGTCAGAAAACCGAATACCGTCAGATTGAATGAGGAGGAAAGCGTCGAAACATATGCCATCCCCCTGCTCTTTCCGCTCTTCTCGTTCTGGAAGCCTCCGAAGTAGAGATAGTTGTTGTATGAAAGCGACATGGACGCCGAAGTCCCCGAGTCAAGCATCTGAGGCCCCGAGAAGCTTAGCGATACGCTGTCTGAAATGTAGCCGCGGAGGCGGAAGGAGTTGAGTTTGTTCTGAGGGACGATAGTGCCGAATGTATAGGAGAGGCTGTTCGAATGCGATATGCTGATTCTCAGCCACCTGAGGGATATCGACTGCTCCTCGTCCTTGAGAAGCATGCTCTGGGAGCACGATGCCGCAGCGCGGTAGTAGTCCGAAAGCACAACTGCTTCGTTCGACACCTTATTGAGGAGCCACCACGGTCCCGCCTCGAAGGAAAGCGACATATAGAAGGATGAGAGGTTCTGTATCGTGTAGATACTCCTCGAAGCACCGAGAGAGAACCACACTGTCAGGTTCGTCCTCTCCCCGTACAGCCACGGATAGGCATAGACTGCGTCCTTGTCCGTATACTTCTTAGTCCACGTGCCACTTGAATCGAGCTTTGTGAAAGTGTATTTAAAATCTTTATCTTCTTCTGTCCTTGTAGCCAGTTCAAGACGTTCCTGGGGGTTGGAATACCTCGAGCTCAATGAGATTGAATATGTCCAGTCGTCGAACTTCTGGGAGAGCGAGAGGCTCATGGAGCCTATGGGATTGAAATAAAATCTGTTCACCGTATTTATCTCTTCACCGCTGTTCATCCAGAACGATGTCGGCGTTCCTGTTTCATCATCCCAGTAATTGTACTCAGATGTATCTGAAAGACTGTAGGATGACGAGAAGGATAGCGTCGCCTTATCATCGCCCTCGGGAAGAATCTGAAGGCGTGATGTCTTGTTGACCGAGAAAGATACGGGAAGAAGACCGCCGGCAAGTCTGTTTACGCCGTTAGCCGTACCGGAGAGACTTTCATTGAAGAGAGGTGCTGAAAATGCGGCAAGGGATAAAAACATTACGACAACCGCCGCCGCAGCCTTCTTGTTTATCAATTGAAATCCACCTCCACTACTGAGAGATAACTTTACACGATTCCCACAGATAAATCTATCTCATTCCGCTTTTCAGACTCTTTCGCCTGCAATATAGACGGAGTCGAGGTTGTAGTCATCATCAAAAAGAATGAAGTCGGCGGCTTTCCCCTCCTCTATGGAGCCGATGGATGAGTCCATCTTCAAAAGCTTTGCAGGCTGGAGAGAGGTCGTACGGAAGATTTCAGGAAGGCTGAGCCCCACAAGAGTTCCAAGCGTCCTGACGAGTCTGATTCCCGTTGCGACGGAGCCGGCAAAACAGCTGAGGTCCTCGAGGTATGCCACGCCGTCCTTTATGACGACGGGAGTTCCGTTGTTCTTCGGTCCGAGAATGGAGCGGCCCGAGACGAACCCGGCACCTCTCATGCTGTCCGATATCGCAATGATGTGGTCTCTGTCCTTGAGTTTGAAGATGAGCTTCAACAGGTCCTCTGGAAGATGGCAGCCGTCACATATGAGCTCGACTGTGAGAGCATCGAAGTAGAATCCCGCCTCAGTTGTTCCGAGAATCTTCCAGGAGTGGTTCTTCGTCATGCTCGACATTGCCGAGTAGTAGTGCGTCAGCATCGTCATACCGCACCCGACAGCCTCCCCGATAGTCCTGAAGTCGGCCTTCGTATGCCCTCCAGATACTATAATTCCCATCGATGAGATATCTTTTATGAAGGACATGGCACCTTCAAGCTCGGGTGCAACCGACCATCTCTTTATATTGCCTTCAGAGTGTTCAAGAACTGCGTTGTAATGCTCCGGGGATGGATTTCTTATATACCTGGGGTCCTGCGCCCCCTTCATATCCATATTGAAGTAGGGCCCCTCGAGATGAGCGCCCGGAATTCTCGCCTCATCCTTTCCCCTTCTCTTCTGTGCCGCCTTGAGGTTGTCGAAGAATGTAAAGAGTTCGTCATCAGACGACGTCAGCGTAGTTGCCAGAGCCGTGGTTGTTCCGAACTTTGCAAGCCCCCTCGCCGCACCGTGGATGGCCTCTTCGTCGCCGTCCATGAAGTCGAAACCTCCAGAGCCGTGGGTATGGAGATCCACAAGTCCGGGAGCGAGCGTAAGCCCTCTCCCGTTTATATCGGCATTCTTCACGGAATTATCCGAAACTCCGGTTATAATACCACCCTCATACTCGAGGGTACCGTTATCTATGACCCTGTCCTTCAGGACAATACGGCAGTTGGTTATTTTCATTTTACCTGTCCATCACATCTTCTGTAACGATTACAGTAACATCCCTGTGGATGGAAAGAAGCGTTGCGGGACACGTCGTATCGATAGTCTCGGAGAGCATTCTCCTGACGGCATCTCTCTTGTCTGCACCCGTTGCAAGAAGGATGATCTTTCGTGCATTGAGGATGGTTCCCATACCCATGGTCAGGGCATAGCGCGGGACTTCGGCTGCAGATTCGAAGAAACGGCTGTTGGCCTCTATCGTGCTGTCTGTGAGTTCCGTCCTGTGTGTTCTGGGGTAAAGATACGGCCCCGGCTCGTTGAACCCTATATGGCCGTTGCGGCCGATTCCGAGAACCTGAAGATCGATTCCGCCCAGTTCCTCTATCATCTTCTCGTAGTTCCTGCATTCCCTGACGGTATCTTCAGCCATTCCGTCGAGAACGTGCGTCTTATCCATATCTATGTCGATATGATTAAAGAGGTTGTCATTCATAAAATAGCGGTATGACTGCACATTTGTCTTCTTTATCGGGTAATATTCGTCGAGATTGACTGTCGTGACTTTCCTGAATGATATTTCTCCACTTGCGTTCATTTCAGAGAGTACTCTGTACATTCCGACAGGCGTACTACCCGTTGCAAGCCCGAGCACGGCATCCGGCTTTCCCGATATAAGCTCTCTGACAATCTGAGCACCCTTCCTGCTCATCTCCTGATAATCCTTTACTACAATGAGTTCCATCTTTTCCTCCGTTTTTCTGAGTATACTCCAAGTAAGGATAAAACACTATCGGAAAATGACAGTTAATATAAAGAAATTGCTCATAAGGGCAAGATAAAGCAAAGAAAGTGTAAAAGTGTCACTTTTCCAGCCAAATTTAACATTTTTTCCCTGCTATCCTCATAATCACAGGTGCACCCGTGACACGGTGGACGGTTGGCCCTCGATATCAAATTTCAGGGTATCGGGAGGCGTTGCCTCTGGATTCGCAGTTCAATACTTGGAAGAAGGA
>CAVFZO010000105.1:0-6461 GCA_963626925.1 Clostridium sp. AM49-4BH | reverse complement strand
ATTATTTATTAGACAAGGAAATAATTTGACTGCTTGCACTTTTGACAGTTGAAAAAATATAGAAAAACAGGTGGAGATGTGTCAATTGCCATGTTAAAGTGAAGCTCATCCACAGTTTCGCACCAACTTTTATAGATTGACCCCGTAACTTCTTTTAACAGCTTATAAAGCTGATTTTTTTGGGCATATCCAATAATATTTATTTGATTTCGCACGATTTCGTGTTGACATACTATCTTATTTATCATAAAATAATTACAAAGGACAAAGGAATGGCATATATTCTCAAGACAAGCACCCGTAAGAACGGCAGTACAACCTATCAGATTTTTGAATCCAACCGTATTCCCGGACAGAAGAACAGCTACACATCCACTTGTGTCGAGAAATTCAACAGCAAAGAGCTTGAAGACAGCGGCGTCAAGAATATAGAAGCATACGTACAGGAGAAGCTTGAGACATGGAAGAAGAAGCTTGCTGGTGAGAAAAGTGAGAAGACCGTGCAGGTGACAATACCGCTCGACACCAGGCTGAGGGACGAAGACAACCGTGTTGTCAACCTCGGGTATGCTGCATACTCACGCATCTACCACAAACTTTGTCTTGACAAACTCATCAACATGCGTCGCCAGTACACGGATGTAGAATACAATGCCAACCAGATACTGCAGCATCTGCTTTATTCCAGACTGTTGTGCCCTGAGTCTAAGATAGCGACATGGAGAGACAGGGGGAGATTTTATGACCAGCTGAACAATGATTCTTCGGACGGGAGCTGCAAGGACTATGCAAAGGACAGTGTCTACAAATGCATGGATAACATCCTTTCCTGGAGAAATGACATCCTGAAACATATAGATAAACAGATAAAGAAGAGTTACGGCAGAAAGAACACCATCCTTTATTATGATGTGACGAATTATTACTTTGAAAGAGATATTGACGATGATGAAGACGGACTAAGGGCAAGAGGACCGGGCAAGGAGCACAGGCCGGAACCTATTGTACAGATGGGGATGTTTATGGATGAGATGCAGATTCCCATCACATATGGTCTGTACCGCGGCAATACAGCCGACAGTCTCACATTTCAGGACGCTCTTGATAAAGATGTAATAGACTTCGCTGACAGGAGGAAGATCCTTGTTGCAGACAAGGGAATGCTCAGTTATTACAACATTCTGAAGGTTCGGAATGATAAGAATGGCTATGTCCTGAGTCAGTCGATACGGAAAAGTGATAAAGAAACTGTGGCATTCGCACTTGATGACAGTGGCTATAAAGATGAAATAAACAAGGAAACGGGAGAGATTATCTACAGGTACAAGGAGCGGACGACTGTACGAACCCCGTCCAGTTACGGGGATGTAGACGACAAGAAGCATTCCGGCAAATACAATGAGAGGCAGATTTTTATCTGGAGCAAGAAATATGATGACCGGGCCAAGGAACAGAGAAAGAAAGTCATTGCAGATGCCATGGAGTGCACCGGGAAGAAATCAAAGGACTATAAAGACTCCAATTACGGAAAGAACAAATACCTGAAGAAGGTTCCGGTGAAGAACGGAGAGGCTGTTGAAACAGACTGCTGTGAAATAGTTCTGGATGAAGAGGCCATCAAAGAAGAGGCAAAGCTTGATGGATATTACATCATCATCACTAATGTCGTCGGACTTGAGGAGGGGGAGAAGCCGAACCCGGACTATGATCCCGACCATTGTTATTACAGGAATGACGGCTTTCTGGTATTCAACAAGCCTGTCACCATCAAGGACATTCGTGCCATCTACGGCGGACTTGAGAAAATTGAAGAAACCTTCAAGGTGACAAAAACCGGAATGCTCAATCTGAGACCGGTATTTCACTCCAGACAGGACCGCATAAAGGCACATTTCCTTATTTGTTTTATAGCACTTGTCATTGAAAGACTTCTGGAGAAGGAACTGGAATGGAAGTACTCATCCAAAACAATCCAGAAGACACTCAATTCATTCAGAGCAGTGAATCTTTACAAGTCCAATGTGTGGCAGGTCTGTGGTGAAAGCGAGATTGCGCTCCAGATTTTCAGAGCAATGGGAATTGAAGTCCCCGGAAGATGCATCAGCCAAGGAAAACTGAGGAGTCTATATGCTTCCACGAAAAAAAAGAAAAAAGATGAAAAGTGATTTTACACTCAATCAAATATATCTTCCATTAGTCGGTTAAAAACTGCTTGCAATGTAAAGAATTGCAAGCATTTTTGATGGCACCCAGGTGCGAAAGTCAGGATAAGGAACAGATACGTCGTGCACACAAAAGAGAAGGGAGAACGGCATTCTTTATATTCCTGTATATATGGTCCCGTTCCTCTGAACGTTAAAAAATACACAATCTGTTCACAAAAGGTAACTTGAACGGCCTCTGTCATCGGTTCTATTCTGACTTACGGAAGAGAATGACCTTCCCTTTCATTGGAGTAGACAGCATGAAAAAAACAGCATTTGTTTTACTGCTTTCTCTCGTACTTCTCTCATCTGTATTCTCACAGGGACTTGCAGAAGAGATTGTGAAGGCAGAGTCGGAAGCAGAAGCGACAGAAGAAGGCGTCACAAGAATCCGCGTATTCGAAACAACCGATATCCACGGCTATCTGATGGACACATCATCGGGAGATGAAAGCACCTTCCAGTACAGACTCGCCTATATTGCCGGCGATATCAACACGGCACGCAGAACGGGAGAGTGGGACGATGTGCTCCTGCTCAACGGCGGCAACAACTACGAGGGAACACCTGTGTCGAACCTCCTGCAGGGCAGCGCGGTCAAGGCAGCGATGGACGCCATGGGTTATGATGCGGTATCTATCGGGAATCATGAATTCGACTACGGCATCGACACAGTCAACTTCGAAAGTGACGGTACGATTGCTCCCTATTCACTCGGAGAGTTCTCCTCTGACAGCACAATCCCCGTTCTTGCTTACAACCTCTACTATGCAGGAACGAAGGACCGTGTTGATTTCGCAAAGGACTACGTCATCGTGGAGAAGGCCGGAAAGAGAATCGCACTCATCGGCTATATCTCCGACTTCTCGTCGCAGGTCATGACAGCGAAGATCGCACCCTACGAAATCGATGACGACATCGACGCACTCAAGGCAAAGATAAGCGAAGTGAAAGAGGCCGAGAACCCCGACATCACAGTCGTCGTTTCGTTCTCGGGGGCTTCGTCACTTGCCGAAAAGCTCGATAAGAGTCTTGTCGACCTTGTCACAGGCGGTCACAACCAGGCATCTGCGGGATCTGCGGGTGTATCATCAACGGGAGTGGGGTACCTCGAGAGTGCATGCTATGCACAGGGCTATGTATACCTCACACTCGTCGTCGACAACAGCACGGGCGAAGTCACGATTGAAGACGCAGGTGCTAAGGCCATCACAGGACGCGGCGTCGACACATCGGTCCTTCTCGATACTGAAGGCAACACCTCGCTCGATGAGACGGTTCTTGCTATCTCGCACGAGGCATGGAATGAAGTAAAGGGTGACATGCAGGAGGAACTGGGCTATATAACAGTATCCATCGACAAGACGAAAGCAAGCGACAACGGCGCAACATATGCCGGAAACTGGATTACAGGTCTCATGC
Organism: Clostridium sp. AM49-4BH; assembly: GCA_963626925.1. Classification (GTDB taxonomy): domain Bacteria; phylum Spirochaetota; class Spirochaetia; order Sphaerochaetales; family Sphaerochaetaceae; genus Ornithospirochaeta. The sequence goes on along the minus strand of CAVFZO010000105.1, from coordinate 2,835 downwards.
TCAGGTACGCCGAGCAGAAGTGCGGCGCAGTTGCGGCTTTCTACAACAACGGCGGTATAAGGACAAGCCTCTCGATAGCAGAGGGTGAGAGCGGGAGAGTCATCACAGCAGGCGACATCTATCAGATAAACCCCTTCTGCAATGCATGGTACATCTATGAGGTGACGGGCGCCGAGCTCAAACAGCAGCTCATCAACGGCTTTACCAACATGGGTAACTACGGCGACCAGATGTCCGGTCTCACATTCACATACACCCAGACGGAGAAGGAGTCTTCCGGTGAAGAGGAGAAGGGCGGCCCTGCAGGAGGCCCCGGCGGCGGAAGCAGGAAGAGCTACGACTACGAGATTCTCTCGATCACGCTCTCTGACGGAACTGTGGTCGATCCCGATGACGATGAGACAACATACCTTGTATGTACATCAAGCTACAGCGGAACACTCAAGGGCGGCGTCTTCGAGAACAAGACTCCTCTCTATCCCATAGCAGAGGCTCCCGTCGACAACGTGACGATCATCGAGCTCCTCAGAGAAGAGGCTGCCGGGAATGACGGCCATATCTCGGTAGACACCTCAGCAAGAGGTACACTCGTCAGCGAGTAATCTCCTGTAACACACTATATAAGGGACTGCCGGAAGATAAGGCGGTCCCTTTTTCTTGCTCTCATCTCAACCCTGTTATATAGGAAAAGCGGATGGAACGGTCCTGTATAATAAGAGAGCTTTCTTATCCTTTGTCACTAATAAACGTTGCACTTCTCCCCCCTGGCATTGTAAGCTTTTCCCGATGGCGAGAATCTACACAATGAACATCTGTGGTATCTCTGAGGACATAGAGTATCTTCTTTCGCCCGAAAGGAGGATGAAGGCTCAGCGCTTCGTATCCGAGAGAGACAGAAAGCTCTCCGTCGCGGCGTCACTTCTCATCGCCCGGGGCCTCGGGGAATACGGACTGAGGGAGAAGGAGATTGTCTACTCATACGGAAGGTACGGCAAGCCGTATCTCAGAGCCTACCCGTCAATCCATTTCAATGTGTCCCACAGCGGCTCGATGGCATCAGCTGCATTCTCGTCTTTCGAAGTCGGGTGTGATATCGAGCTTATACGGCCGTACGACGAGGATGTTGCGGCACTCTGTTTCACGCCGCCCGAGAGGGAATACATCAGGAAAGAGGGCGGGAGTGCGCTCGCATTCACGCGCATCTGGTGCATGAAGGAGAGCTTTTTAAAGGCCCTGGGACTCGGACTCGATGGCAATATGCAGAGCTTCAGCGTAGTCGATGACGGCCTCTCTTTCCGTCTCGAGCAGGATAAAGACAGAAGAAAGTGGAAAATAAGTACGGATGTGGTGGATAATCATGTCATAGCCGTCTCCGAGGAGGATATACAGTGAACGACGACACAAGATATTTTATAGAGAAACTCTCGGGAATCGAGGTTGATTCGCTTCTCATTACCGATTATCCCGATAACGCTCTCACAGATGATTACGCCACTATCAGCGGAGAGAGAAAGCTTACGGGAAAGATGAGCGGGAACACGCTTATGGCCGCATTCGGCTATGCACTCGGAAAGGCGACGGCGTCGGGAGAGGCGCTGTTTCTCTCCTCATCCCTGATGCCGCACTACGTCAGATTCGAAGATAGTATGTCTGTCAGTGAATTTCTGAGAGAAGCCTCCTCATCCTTCGATGAAGATATGAAACATCCGGGTTTCTCCTTCTCATCCCTCGAGAAGGAACTCGGCCTCAAGTGTGGGGTCATATTCGGCTCGGTTGAAAATGTATCTTCCAGCATCAACCTCTATCTCTCGGGAGAGGAAGTATTCCTGAAGTACAGGGCGTCTCTCTACAGCGAGGCTAATATGAGGCGTTTCCTTAGTCTCTACCTCTCCGTACTCGACGGCTTCGAGTCCTGCGGAAAGCTCTCGGAGATAGTTCTTCAGAGCAGAGAGGACAGACTTCTCACAGCTTCTTTCAACGAGAGCGTGATGGAACTTGGGGATTCTCCAACTGTCGTGAGACTCTTTTCCGAGCAGGCCGGAAGGACTCCAGGTAACACGGCAGTCGTCTATGGGGAGACGAGGCTCACATATTCGGAAGTTGATGAGATATCTGACAGGATTGCATCAAAGCTGTCATCTATGGGAGTGGGGAAGGGAGACTTCGTCCCTGTTCTCATAAAGCGCTCGCACTGGTTTCCCCTTACGGCGCTCGGCGTTCTCAAGTGCGGAGCCGCCTATCAGCCTCTGGACCCTAATTATCCGGAGGAGAGGCTTTCGTTCATGCTCGGGGACACAGGAGCGGAGACTATCATTGCCGACAGCGATCTAGTATCCCGTATTCCCTCTTACAGCGGAAAGATACTCCTCACTGAGGAGATAGAAAAGCTCGAAAAGGGAGAACTTCCTCCTTCTCCGTCTCCCGGCGACACTCTCATTCTTCTCTACACATCGGGAACGACGGGAACACCCAAGGGTGCGATGCTCACACACAGGAATATCGTGAGTTACTCGAAGAACTACATGAAGATGGTCTCTCTCGATACCTCTTCGCGTGTCGCGGCCTATGCATCCTTCGGCTTCGATGCATCGATGATGGACATATATCCCGCACTCTTCTCCGGCGCAGCAATCTACATAGTCCCCGAGGAGATCAGAGCCGATCTCATATCACTTGACGCATTCTTCGTGAAGAACGAGATTTCGCACGCATTCATGACAACGCAGGTGGGAAGGCAGTTCGCACTCTTTACCAGCTCGAAGAAGCTGAAGTATCTGTCGGTCGGAGGCGAGAAGCTGACGCCCCTCACTCCTCCGAAGGGTCTGAACTTCATCA
>CAVFZO010000104.1:0-6495 GCA_963626925.1 Clostridium sp. AM49-4BH | reverse complement strand
TTTTATTACATAAGCTGTCAGAGTTTCTTTCTCAGGTCCCTGAATTCGGAGGGGCTCAGAAGTTCTATCGCCTCGACGTTGCGTCCGTGAAGCATCTGCCATACGGCACTCTCCGCATTCGGCCTTTCCTTTGCATGACGGAAGAGCATGAAGCCGTGCATCGAATCCCTGCATATGAGAACCTTCGCCTTTCCTCCCTCTGTCTGGAGAGCATCCGTGTAAAGGACTGAGTCGTCGAGTAGAGGATCGATTCCTGCAGCTATCGTGAGTGTCGGAGGCATGCGTGTCAGGTCATTTGAAAGGAGAGGACTCATCAGAGGTGAAAGACTGTCCTTCGTCTCTCTCGAGTAGTTCTTTATATACCAGCTGAGCATTCTCTGCGTCAGAACCGGAGTGTCCCTGTATGTCTCCATCGACTGTGTTCTGAGTCTGCCGTCGGTAAGGGGGTAGAAGAGCAGGTTACCCTGCGGGGCAGGACCTTTCCTGTCTCTCAGGAGCATCGTCGCACTTATTGCGAGGGTGGCACCGAAGCCGTCACCTGCGAGGTAGACCTGATCGGGGTCGACCTTCCAGTATTTAACCCCTTCGGAAGCCCAGAGTACGGCGTCGTAGCAGTCTTCGACAGCCGTCGGGAAACGGTAGTTCTGCCCCAGTCTGTAGTCGACGAGGAGTACTGCCGATTCCATCTTGTATGCAAAATACTTCACGTACGTGAGATAGAGGTCCATGTTGGCATGGAGCCATCCTCCTCCGTGGAAGAAGATTACAAGGGGAAGGGGTCCCTTCTCCAGAAGGTTCCTGTCTAGAACGTAATAGGCCGTTATCGAGCCTCCGTCCGAGACCGGGATTATATAGGAAGTCACACTCAGGGGCTTACGGGTATGTGCAAGATACCTGTTCTTGACCCCCCTGGGGTATGACATATTGTTCATGTTTTTTATTTCATCAGGCGTAAGAGACTCCGGGTTAAGGGAGAAGAATTTCCCGAATCCTTCTACAAAGAGTCTCTCGTTCCTGTCGTTTCTTCTTTCTGACATAGGCCTATTGTCTAATATACTTTGCCTGGTGGCAAGTAATTGGTATCAAAGAACATTTTTCGCCGGGTATTTAGGATCCGATGTGAACTGGACACCGAGCTTTCTCAGTCCCGAACTGTCGCCGGGGGATGGAATGTGCGTCATGTGCACCTCCGCCCCCCTGAGGAGCGGCAGCTCCCTGAGAGCTCTTGCCGCCTCTTCGTCGTCGGCAGATGACATGGCAAGGGCGATGAGTGTCTCGTCGAGGTTGAGCGACACGCCCTTTCCCGAGAGCAGATCCCTCTTCATCGTCGTTATCGAGGAGATGACACGGTTGTTGATGATGTCCTTTTCCTTATCGATTCCGGCAAGTACCTTGAGTGCATTGAGAATGAGAGCCGAGGATGCGTGGAGCACCATTGAGTTGTGTGCAGTCACGATCCTTCCGTCCTCGAGCTCTATGGCCGCCGCACATACTGTGCCGTCCTTCCCCTTTCCGCTCTCTATCGCCTTTCTGAGTTCCTCCCTTGCAGGGAGCACGACGGAGCGCATCTCCCCGGTAAGCTGTGCCTTGTCCATAATGGAGTTCATGCGTGTGACGGTATCTTCACTGCAGAGCCCAGAGGCATAGTCGGTTAGCGTCTTGAAGTAGCGTCGGATTATCTCCTGCCGTCCCGCCTCCCTGCATGCCTCGTCATCTGTTATGCCGAAACCGCAGCGGTTGACGCCCATGTCCGTCGGGGACTTGTAGGGGCACTCCTCTCCGCTTATGCGTTCGATGATCTTCTTCAGAAGGGGAAAGGCTTCGAGGTCGCGGTTGTAGTTCACGGCAACGCTGTTGTATGCGTTGAGATGGAAGTGGTCGATGAGGTTTACATCCCCGAGGTCGACTGTCGCCGCTTCGTATGCGATGTTGACGGGATGGTCGAGGGGAAGGTTCCAGATGGGGAATGTCTCGTACTTCGAATACTGGGGCTTCTGTCCCATCTTTGCCTCATGATACATCTGGCTGAGGCATGTTGCGAGCTTTCCGCTTCCGGGACCGGGTGCATTGACGATGACGACAGGTGCCTCGACGGGTATGTACTCGTTCTTTCCGTATCCTTCTTCGGAGACGACGAGATCTATGTTTCCCGGGTAGCCCGGTGTCGCCGGATGGGTATATACCTTAATCCCCATTCTCTCGAGTTTTTCCTTGAAGAGAACTGCGGATGCCTGTCCGTTGAACCGCGTGATGACGACCTTGTCGCACTTGAGGTCGTAGCGTGCAAAGTCATCAATCATCTTCTGCACGTCGGCGTCGTAGCTTATGCCGAAGTCTCCCCTCATCTTTCTCTTCTCGATATCACCGGCGTAGATGCATATTATTATATCGAGGTGTTCCTTCAGCACCTGAAGCACCGCCATCTTGTTGTTGGGGTCGAAGCCGGGGAGGACGCGTGATGCATGGAGGTCGTAGAGCAGCTTGCCCCCGCATTCGATATATAGTCTTCCCTTTCTCGAGTTGACCCGTTCAAGGATGTATCTTGTCTGTTCTTCAATGTATTTTCTGCTGTCGAAACCCTGTCTGATCATATTGCCTCAGTTTAATGAAATCCCTTCCTGCTCGGGAAGGGACTTCTTTCATTTTTATTTGAGAAGGTTGCTGAATGCGAGGAGTACTTCGTCTCCCTCGCAACCCGAAAGTACCTTCTTCGCCAGCTTCTTTCCGAGCTGGACACCCTCCTGGTCGAAGGAGTTGAGGTTCCACAGGAAGCCCTGGAACATGACCTTGTTCTCATAGTGTGCAAGAAGTGCGCCCAGTGCCTCGGGGGTGAGCCTTTCGCCGTATATGAGGGACGACGGTCTTTCTCCTGCAAACTCCTTGTTCGGATTCTTGTCATCCTTTCCGAGTGCGAATGCGACAATCTGGGCAGAGAGGTTTGCATTGAGCTTTGCCTGGCTTGTCGAGCCGTCGGTCACAAGATCGAATCCCCTCTGGTTCTCCTTGAAGCCGATGAACTGCAGCGGTACGATATCTGTTCCCTGATGCAGGAGCTGATAGAAGCTGTGCTGTCCGTTCGTGCCCGGCTCACCGAAGATGACGGGGCCCGTGGGATAGTTTACCGGCAATCCGAATCTGTTGACATGCTTTCCGTTGGATTCCATATCGAGCTGCTGGAGGTGTGCCGGGAAGCGTGAGAGTGCCTGTGAATAGGGCAGTATCGCAGTTGAAGGATAGTCCATCACGTTCCTCAGGTAGAGGCCGATGAGGGCGTCCATGAGGGCACCGTTCTTTCTGATGTTCTTTCCCAGTGAGAGCTTGTCTTCCTCGTGTGCCCCCTTTAAAAGGGATGCGAATGCAGAGTAGCCGTAGCAGAGCGAGAGAACGACGCCGCCTACAGCCGATGTGGAGGAGTATCTTCCTCCTATGTAGTCGTCGATGAAGAACGACTGAAGGAGGGATTTGTCCTGACTGAGTGGACTTGTCTTGCTTGTGACGGCGACCATGTGCTTTGCCGCTTCAAAGCCTTCGATGGGAGACGAGGAGAGTACGCTCAGAACGAGATCTCTGTTTGTCAGTGTCTCCTGTGTCGTGCCGCTTTTCGATACGAGTACGAAGAGTGTTGTCTCGAGATCGAGGCCTTCGATTGCCGAGGCCGCATCATCGGGGTCCACGTTCGATATGAATCTGCCTTCGAGCGTCTTTACATTATTTCCTTTCGCCCATCCTTCGAGTGCGATGTAGAGAGCTCTCGGCCCGAGGTCCGAGCCTCCGATTCCGATCTGGCAGATTGTCTTGAACCTCTTACCCGTCGAACCTTTGATCGATCCGTTTCTGACCTTTCTCGAGAAGTCCTTTATCTTTTCAAGTTCACCTTTGTAGAACTCCTCCTTGTTCTCGCCGTCGGCAGTGACTTCTGCCTTGAGGACATTGCCGCGTGTCAGCTGATGAAGGACAAGACGGTTCTCGCCTGTGTTCATTCTTTCTCCGGAGAGAAGGGCCTTGTATTTGTCTATGACCTTCATCTCGTCGGCAAGCTTCTGCAGCCCGCGTACGATCCTGTCGTCGACAGGCATTGCGGCCCAGTTGTATGTAAGTCCTCCGCCGAGCTTTATGTTCGACTTCTCGATTCTCTCCTTCGAGAGAAGGCTGCGGATAGATACCTTTCCGCCGGTCTTGAGTTTCAAGAATGCCGGCACAGATGTGAGATTGCAGTATTCCATGATTTCCATTCCCTTTTTTCAGATAATCTGATTATAGACGGCTTCTTATGGATTATAAATACCTGATAGTTTGTTTGTCAGTCCTTGATCTCGGGGATGCGGGAATTGAATGACTCTAGGAGATCCTCCTTCGTCATTCCCTCCCTCAGGATAAGGAAGATCGTGTCATCTCCTGCAAGGGAGCCCAGGATTTCGGGAAGCGCAAGGACATCGAGGGCGAATCCTACGCTGTTTGCATGCCCCGGGCGTGTCTTGATGACGCCGAAGTTGCCGCTGAACTCTATCGAAATGATTCCTCTTCTTACATCCTGAATGTAGCTCTTCTCTGATTCGCTGATGAGGTCGGTGTCGGGAAGGGCATAGTAGTAGCCCGACCATCCGTCGGATATCTTGCCGACCTTGAGCATCTTGAGGTCCCTCGAGAGAGTTGCCTGCGTGACGGAGTAGCCTTCCTTCTCCAGGAGCTCGAGGAGGGTGTCCTGATTGTCTATTCTGTTGTTTTTGATTATTTCCTTCAGGGCTGATAATCTGTTGTTTCTTTCTTTCATTAGTAGCCTTCTTTTGCATTTTTATGCAATCTTCATACATTGTAATAATAATATTTATGCAAATCAACCCTGCCCGATTCACGTAATTTCTTTGTTTTTGTAATTCATGTGAATTTTATTGCATAAATGCTGTCTGGTATATGCACAGAGAAGAAATGGAAAGGGAGGGAAAACGTATTGAGAAAAGGGTGATTAACGGGTAGGATGCTTTCTGTCATTATGTCGGATCTGATTGTTTGCATACTGTGTTTTCTCTATGTCACGGCAGAGGTCTTTGCAGGCTTCCTGCTCTCACGTTATGCCGGATGGAAGAGCGAATACGTCAGGAAGTTCATCCACATACTGACATCTCTCATCATCATCCCCTGCGAATACTGCATTACAGACGCTTTCTGGAGACCAGTTATCCCGGCGCTTTTCATATTCATCAACGCATTCGCCGTGCTCTCGGGAATGATAGGGCCCCTCGGTATAAAAGATCCGAAGAGGAATATCGGGCTTGTTCTCTATCCTGTATCGGTGACGGCTGTGGTACTCCTTGAAGTCTTCGGTGTGATTACACCCGAGAGTGCGGTTTCGGCCGTCCTCATAATGGGATGCGGGGACGGAGGGGCGGCTGTCGTCGGAACGATGTGCGGAAAGCACGCCTATAAGATGTACGGCAGGTACAACAAGAGTATCGAGGGAAGTGCCGCTATGGCGGTAGTTGCAGCTTCGGTTGTACTTCTCTTCGGGAACGCCGGAATATGGGGGGCATTCACTATAGGCATAGTAATGACACTCGTCGAGAATTTTTCTCCGTCATCTGTCGACAATGTGTCTGTTCCACTTGTCGCTGCTTTCCTTGTAGAATACATAGCAAGGGCAGGTATCTGATGCAGAGTTTGATAGGTCAGCTGGACGGGAAAATCTCCCTTCTCCCGCTCTGGGCTGTAATCCTTATATATATGGGGGTTCTCCTCGTCATAGCCGTTCTTGCAATATGGAAGAAGTGGCTGACGAAGAGCGGCCTTCTGGGGGCCGTGACCCTCGGCTTCATGGTCCTCTACCTCGGAGGCTTCTCCGCATTCACGCTCTTTCTCTTCTTTTTCGTCTCGTGTTCGGTTCTTTCGAAGATAAAGCGCTTCTACAACAGCCGGGAGAAGAAAGGCAGTCAGAGGGACCTCATGCAGGTTATTGCCAACGGACTACCGGCTGTAGTTGCACTTCTTCTCACACGTACGGCTTCCTTCCGCACTACGGCCATCATCGGATTTTCGGCGGCGGTAGCCGAAGCAGTGGCCGACACATTCTCCAGTACATTCGGAATAATGAGCAGAAAGGATCCAGTGTCCATCATAACATTCACACGTGTTCCAAAGGGAATCAGCGGCGGCGTTACGACACTGGGACTCCTCAGCGGAGCCGGCGGCGCAGTCATCACGGCGATTCTTCACGCTCTTGTGATATCTCCCGACTGGCATCACGGCCTCATAATATCGGGAACGGGATTCATCGCATCCGTCATCGACTCCGTCCTTGGAGCGACAGTGCAGGAACACTTCAGAACCCTCGACGGAACGCTTACAGAGCACGAATACGACGGCGATGTAAAGAATGTGAGGGTGAGGGGACTTCCCGGCTTCGATAACGATATGGTCAATCTAACATCGGGCTTTCTTGCTCTCTCGGGAAGCCTTCTCATTGCTTCCCTGACACTCTGACTGTCATTCTATGCCCCCCCC
>CAVFZO010000103.1:5381-6574 GCA_963626925.1 Clostridium sp. AM49-4BH | reverse complement strand
TTCAGAAGAGACAGCTGTCTGATATCACACAAATCGCCTTTTAAAGAAAATGCGGATCCGGCAGCAGTATTGCCAGTCCGCATGTTACTCTGTTTTCCTGTCGGTCCTCAGAGATCTTCCCCTATATGATGACAAGCGGCTTTATGAGATCGGCCGGCTTGTCCTTCATGAGCATCAATGCCGGCTCTACATTCTCAAGGCCCTTGAATGTGTGGGTTATGAGTTTCTCGGGATGTATTCTCTTCGTCATGATAAGCCTCGCAAGCTTTTCAGCACGGAGTCTGCCTCCTGGCATCAGGCCGCCTCTGATCTCCTTGTGGCCCATGCCGCAGCCCCACTTGAGTCTTGGAATCGGGATAGTGTCCCCTTCTCCGAGATAGTTGACGTTGCCGATGATTCCACCGGGCTTCACTATCGTGAGAGCATCTATGAAGGTGTCGTTATCTCCGCCTGCGACAATCACCTTGTCGACACCGCGGCCGTTTGTCCTATCCATTATCTGCTCGATTATGCCGCCGTTCCTGTAGTTGATGATGTCTGTTGCCCCGAATTCAAGTGCAAGGTCACAGCAGTTCTTCCTCGAGCCGACTGCATAGATGTATGACGCACCGCGGATTGCTGAAGCAGCAACCGACATAAGACCCACGGGTCCTATTCCTATGACTGCGACTGTGTCGCCGAACTTGATATCTGCCAGCTCTGCTCCGTGGAAGCCTGTCGGGATCATATCGGCTATCATCGTGGCAGCCCCGAGGTCCATCCCCTCAGGAAGATGGGCAAGGTTACCGTCTGCATCGTTGACATGGAAATACTCTGCAAAGACACCGTCCTTGAAGTTGGAGAATTTCCATCCGGAAAGCATTCCTCCCGAATGCATTGAAAAGCCGTCCTGTGCCTCGAGGGAGTTCCAGTCCGGTGTTATTGCAGTAATGAGGACCTTATCGCCCTTCTTGAAATCCCTGACAAGGGATCCCGCTTCCACGACCTCCCCTACGGCTTCATGGCCGAGAATCATGTCCTTCCTCTCACCTATTGCACCTTCCCATACTGTATGAACATCCGATGTACAGGGTGCGACAGCAAGCGGCCTCAATATTGCATCAAGCGGTCCGCATGACGGAATATCCTTCTCGACCCAGCCTGTGGAGCCGATGCATCTCATAGCAAAACCTTTCATTTCAACCTCCATTATT
>CAVFZO010000103.1:0-4915 GCA_963626925.1 Clostridium sp. AM49-4BH | reverse complement strand
ATGAAGAAAGTTGTCCTGATTCCGGATTCATTCAAGGGGACGATGTCCTCTCTCGAGATTTGTTCAATAATGAAGAAGGCAGTGCTCAAGCATTACCCCGGATGCGAGGTGATATCCATTCCCGTCGCTGACGGGGGAGAAGGCTCCGTCGATGCCTTTCTCGAAGCTCTCGGAGGCTTGAAGGTATATAAGGAAGTGACAGGCCCGTTCTTCGGGGAGAAAGTGACTGGTTATTATGCCATCCTCCCCGATAACACTGCCGTCATCGAGATGGCTGCCGCGGCATCCCTTCCGATGGTCGGTGACAGAAAGGATCCTTCACGTACGACGACCTACGGTGTCGGGGAGCTCATAGTCAATGCACTTTCCTACAACGTGAAGAGGATCATCGTGGGGCTCGGAGGCAGTGCGACAAATGATGCGGCATGCGGCCTCGCATCCGCCCTCGGAGTCTCCTTCTACGACGATGACGGCAATAAGTTCATCCCTGTCGGAGGAACTCTCGACAGAGTATCCCGTATAGATACCTCCACTGCTGATAAAAGGCTCGCGGATATTCCGATTATCACCATGTGTGATATAGACAACCCGTTCTACGGAAAGGAAGGAGCAGCCTTTGTCTACGGTCCCCAGAAGGGAGCAGACGAGAAGATGGTGATGGAGCTTGACGAGAAAATGCGGAAACTTGCGTCGGTCATCGAAAGAGACTGCGGCGTTGATGTCGAATCAATCCCGGGCTCAGGGGCTGCCGGAGGAATGGGCGGCGGTATGGCGGCATTCTTCTCTTCCTCCCTTCAGATGGGTATCGAGACGGTACTTGAAACTGTACACTTCTCCTCTCTTATCGAGGGAGCCGATTATATTTATACAGGTGAAGGAAGGATTGACGGACAGTCCCTCAGGGGGAAGGTCGTCATAGGGGTTGCACGCGAAGCGAAGAAGAAAAACATTCCTGTCGCAGCCTTCGTCGGGGACATCGGAGACGATGTCGAAGGGGCATATGAAGAGGGAGTATGCGGCATCTTCTCCATCAACAGAGTAGCCCTTCCCTACAAAGAGCAGAGACAGCGGGCGAAGAGCGACCTCTTTCTCACGCTTGACAATCTCCTCAGATACGGAAAGACGCTGCACTGACATTCTCTCCTTCCTGCCGTGTTCCAGTCATCGGAAGCGATATCTTTATGAGGAGATGAAAGGAATCAACAACCCGGGTTCTCCATTGAAACTCAAAGCTTCTCGATTATGCAATCATGCTTTTTCGTCTTTTTATCGTAGTTGATGCCGACAAGGAGGATGTTATCCGTGTACTCCTTTATCGAGTCGGGATACCTTTTCTCCTTTATCTGACTGATGGCGCTCTCGGCATCTTTATCCCACTTGAGTTCGACGATGAGTGCCGGGTATTGTGACATATACCTGGGTTTCGGAATATAGACGAAATCTGCAAACCCCTTACCTGCGGGGAGTTCCCGTACCGGCTTGAAATAGTATTGCCTGGCACTGAGGTATGCAAGAGTCAGGACGGAAGAGAGAGAATTCTCATCATTGTATTTGACTCCCGGCACATATTCGTCGTGTATCTTCTCTACAGCTTCCGCTACAGTTCTGCCGTTCTTAGAGATTGTGGCATCAAGGATGAGCTGAGACTGCGTGGCGAAAACAACCATTTCCTCCCAGGGATTACTTTCCACAGCATAGCCCATCTCTTCCCTTATCTCCTCATTCGGGATGAAGGCTGTTCCGTTATCACTGTTGTAGCCCAGATATCCGAGGTGTATAAGGTAGGTAAGCACATTATCCTTACTCGATATGCTGATTGTATCATTCTTGAAGGTTTTCGGGTTCACCGGAACTTCGCCGCCGCTGATCATTTCGATTATATCTTCTTTGAGACCGTCATAGTTCATGTTGATAAGCGGCACTACAAGATCATAGTTTGCGGTATCTGACCAGTAATTCTTACATTCACCGTCATTAACGGCATTAACAACAGCCATAGGGTTATATACATGGTTTTCTTTAAGAATGTATCCGTCGTACCAGCGTCTTATCTCCTTAATGTCGAATGAATAATCCCTGCATAGCTTATCGACTTCATCTTCAGTGAAACCTATATAAGTGCTCATGAAGCCCGGATATATCATCGTATATTCCTTGAAGTTGTTGAGCGCCGACTGCGTCTTCTGTCTCTTGATGGGGAGAATTCCCGTCATGTATGCAAGAGCTATGTATTTGTCAGGCTCATATCCTTTGAAAAGTCCTCTCAGAAATGCAATGTATTCATCCTGAACCTTCTGATTGTTTGCATCATCACGGATAAGAACATCCCATTCATCAATAATGACAACAAAACGATTACCTGTCCTTACATTTATCTCGGCCAGAACATTGGCCAAAGATTTTTCTCCCCTTTTTACACACTCCGGATAATATTCTCTCAACTCTTCGATAATTATCTTCTTGATCAGAGAAACGGTTTTTTCAGAGGATCCTGCGAGTTCTACAAACCCCTGCACATCGAAATGAATGACATCATATTTATTGAGATGTTTCTCCCATTCAGGCGTTGATGCTATCTTAAGTGAGGAAAACATCTCTTTTGAATCTGCACCTTTGGAATAGTAAGCAGAGAGCATTTTTGCAGTCATCGACTTGCCGAAACGACGCGGACGGCTGTTGCAGATGAATGCGTCGGGAGAAGAAAGTATACTATTGGTGAATGTTATCAGATTACTTTTATCAACGTATATTCTTGCATTCAATAATGAACGAAATGCAGAATTATCAGGATTAACAAAACGTCCCATACCACATACTCTCCTTCTCTTTTGTTCCTCTTTTCCTCATCAACTATTGTCGTCAGCGAGGTTGTTCTTTATCCGCAACTCTTTTTACAGGTTCTATTTTACATCAATTTAAGTTTTTTATGTAGAAGTTTCGCCCCACCTCTGAGAAAGGAACTGGATCCGAAGCCATCATTCCCATATGAAGAAAGCCTTCCGGAAGGAGGATTGTCCTGATAATACCTGTGCTCATCCTTCTCTGACAAATAGGCACGTATGCATGCCGGCACATCCTGCTTTTATTCTCTGAACTCTTATCGTTCGTTCGGAGATCATCGAAGAACAGGCTGATACGCCGTCTGACAGTGTACGCCAGGACGACAGCGGCTTATCTACAGCGTTTTGTCAAAATTTACAATAATTGACATAACACTTTAAATAACATATTCATTATGTTACTATCAGGCAGAAGCAGAAGAATTCTGTAAAGAGACTAATGGAGATGTGGACAGATAAGGCATTAGCAAGATTGTCAGATGAAAGAACTTACTCTCGTGACGACCTGTTTCGCATACTACTAAGCGTAAGGCCGGAACTGAATGACGCCACATTCCGCTGGGCTTTATATGATTTATTACAGAAAAAAAAGATTTTCAAAACAGGTTATGACACATATGTTGCATCAGAACCGGACATCCTCCCTGTCTACAAACCGTTATATTCTGATAAGTCTGAAGCGTTGGGAAAAAAGATGAATCAACGTTTTCCAGATGTGATGTATGTTATGTTCGAAAGTGTGCTTCTCAATGAATTCCTGAATCATCAGATTGCCCAGAACACGATATATGTTCAGGTTGAGAAAGATATAAGCTCCTATGTTTTCGATATCCTTAAAGATGAATACAACGGAGGAGTTTTATACAATCCTTCGAAAAAAGAATTTGACAGATACTGGATAAAAGACTGCATTGTCGTGTTGGACCTGATTAGTCAATCTCCTCTGTCTGTGGAAAATCCGCATGAAATGACTATTGAAAAAATGCTTGTGGACATCATCACAGAAAAAAGCATATCCGCAACTTTCAGTCCTTCGGAAATCCCGACCGTTTACGCTAATGTAGTTAACAGTTATCAGGTCGACAAACGAAAAATGAACAGGTATGCCGGCAGACGGGGGAAAACTGCGCTGATACAAAAATATATGTGAGGTACCGAGTAGATGTTATCAAAAGACATGTACACAGAGGAATATATTCACATTCTGCACGAACGCACAGGTAACGATCCGGCACTTCTTGAAAGAGTAATTTATGCTTTCGGTTTGTTAGAAGCCATCAAACGTGTCGGACTTCCTTTCTGCTTCAAGGGGGGAACATCTCTGATGCTCCTCCTGGAGCATCCGAAACGTCTCAGCACAGATATTGATATTATCGTTGATCCGGGTACTGATATAGATACACATATCCGCAAAGCAGGTGAGATTTTCCCTTTCATCAATGTTGAGGAAAATGTCCGCATTGGAAGGAACAGGATTGAAAAGAGGCATTTCAAGTTCAAATATCGTTCGCCGAAGAGCGGCAGAGATGTTACGATTCTTCTGGATGTTGTGTTTGAAAACATACATTACGGTTCAACTATCGAACGTCCGATACAGAATGAGTTACTACTTACAGAAGGCGATAACCTTTCTGTGCTGCTCCCGGACGTAAATGGCATACTCGGGGACAAACTCTCAGCCTTTGCACCTCACACCACAGGAATCCCTTTTGGTATGAGTAAAGAGCTGGAAATAATAAAGCAGTTGTATGATTGCGGCACGCTCTTTGATGTCATGAACAATTTCAACGAAGTATGTACCTCGTACGATAAAACTGTGAATGCCCAGTTGGAATACAGAGGTCTGTCTATATCTCCGAAAGAAGTTCTTAAAGACACTATTGAAGGAAGCCTATGTATCGCCAGTCGGGGGCAGTTGTATGCAGAAGAATATGCATTCTTCAAAGACGGCATTTCGAGAATACGAAACCATATCATTGGCGAAAAATTCAGCGGGGAAATTGCAGGAGCATATGCGGGAAGAGTTTTGTACCTTGCGTCATCCATGCTGGCTGGTCTGTCTCCGTTCTCAAACA
>CAVFZO010000102.1:0-6605 GCA_963626925.1 Clostridium sp. AM49-4BH | reverse complement strand
GGAAATAGCTGTTGATCCTGTACGACATGTTGGGATTCTTTGTCGACTGGGCCTCGACTATGTAGAGTTCCTTCTTTCTCACAGTGAATGAGAGGTCGTTGATGAGTCCTCCGCAGAAGATGTTCTCCGAGGATACGATTTTGAAATCATCCTCCCCGGCATCTCTGTTCTCCCCGCCGAGAGAGAGGTAGAGCTCTCTCAGGTAGCGGGGAATCGAGAAGAGGTGGCGGAAGATACTGTCCTTGAGCTTTCTCTTCGGAGCGAGCAGATAGTAGTCCTGCTTGATAAAATCTGATGCCATATTTTTATTCCTTATATCTTTTAAGACAAAATAATTCGGGATTTTGTCAGACTTTTTTTCGGAAATCGTGAAATATTTTTTCAAAGATGCACAGATATCGGAGCTTGAAGCCGTAGTAAAGGAGAAATTGCATGGATTAAGATGACAGGGACGCTTTTGAAAGGCAATATAAAATAACGAAAAGGGCGGCTCGTCAGATTGACTCTCACTCTCTCTTTTGGCTAACATTAGTCTACCTCTTTATCCGATGTTATCGGATCAAATTTTAAGTCCACAAGGAGGAATTCATGATTTCAAATTATGAGTTCACAGTTATCTTCGATGCAAACGAGGATAAGACAAAAGAAGGACTCGAACTCGTAGAGTCCAGTTTCGCCAAGTACGGCGTAGAAGTCGATAAGAAGGAGGATCTTGGAGTCAGGAACCTCGCTTATCTCATCAACAAGCAGGAAAAAGGTCACTATTTCTACTTCGAAGTAAAGGCTGAAGGTTCTGTCATCAAGAACATGAGCAGGGCATTCGAGCTTTCAAACGATGTTTTGAAGTATCTGTTCATCAACCCTGAAAAGAACTGAGGAGAATTATGGCAACAGACATCTGTTTTGTAACATTGACCGGTAGACTTACCAGAGATGCTGAACTGAGGTACGCACAGAACGGGAACCCGATTGTACGCTTTTCAATAGCTGTCAACAGAGGAAAGAGGAATGCTGACGGAAGCTGGGGTGAAGAGGCGACGTTCTTTGAATGTTCGTATTTCGGCAAGAGTGCCGAAGCTGTCAACGCTTATCTCACGAAGGGACGTACTGTATGCCTGATGGGCGATCTCAGACAGTCCAGATGGGAAGGTAACGACGGCCAGACAAGGTACAGACTCGAAGTCAGTGTCAACCAGCTTACACTTACAGGTGGACCAGCCAGAAGCGGAGAAGGTTCCGCAGCAGAAATGGCTATGCGTCAGGGCGGCACTGCCGGCGGTTATAACAACAACAGCAATAATAACAGTGGTTATAATAATAACAGCAGCGGTGGCTATGGCGGTGGCGGTTATTCATCCTCTCCGGCGGAGAACAGCAGCTATACAAGACAACAGACGGCTCAGGCAAGACCACAGGTCGGCAACGGGCCCGAAAATTTCAAGGACGATGATATTCCGTTCTGATTATTATTAGGAGTAAAAAATGAAAGACGATAAAGACTTTGCAGAAATGGATAAGGGCGGCTTCAACAAGGACAGGAAGCTCGGCGGTAGAAAGACAAGCTTCAAGAAGAAGGTCTGTAAGTTCTGTCAGGGTGCACCTGCAGCAGATTACAAGAACCCCGAAGCTCTCAAGAGATACATCACAGAGAGAGGCAAGATTCTTCCTGCACGCATCACCGGAACATGTGCTAAGCACCAGAGAGCTCTCAACAGAGAAATCAAGAGAGCAAGAACACTTGCTTACCTTCCGTTCGAGAAGCAGTGAGTGAAATGATAGAAGAGGGACGTGAAAGGGGAGGATTTCCGTACAGGGACGCGCTGATCACGCTGGTAATATCGGCATTGATGGCGCTGAGTTCGTTTCTGACTCTTTTCATTGCTCTGCCTCTTCTGGGTTTTTCAACGAGGCACACGAAGAAGGAGAGCCTTGTCGTATTTTTTCCGGAATGTGTGCTAATTATTGCACACAGCCTCTGGGAGATGTACGGTAGCGCATATTATCCCTTCATGGTGCTTCTGGATTTGTTTTTCCCTCTGTCGCTGTCAGCGGCGGGAATCATATGGACCTGTACAAAGGGCAGGAGGGTGGACGGACGGCTGCTTTTGTCGTTTGTTCCGTCTCTTCTGATGGTACTGGCAGTCAGTGCCGTTCTCTGTGCAGATAGGGCGCTCTTCAGAGACATCTACAGTGCCTATGAAGATGCGTTTGTGCCTTACCTCGAGAGCATATTCGAGAGTGTGGGGGTATCTGTCGACGTGAAGAGTGTCTTCCTCGTCATGATAAGCCTCGCATCCGTCGTGATGTTTCCTCTGGTGGTGGGTGCAACCTGTGTGGTGCTCTTTCTTAGTGAAAGGGTATCACATTCAAGAGAAGGCGGCTGGGATGAGAAGCTGTCCGCACTTGAGTTTTCACCGGCCCTCATATGGCCCTTGATAATTCTACTTGCGGTTTCACTCATCTCGCGCTTTGTATCTGTACCGACTGTCATCTACCTTCTCAGCATGAGCGGGACGATGGCATTCCTGATTCTCTACGGAGTGCAGGGTTTTACTGTACTTCTTGTCTGGATCAGACGGGGATTTCCGGAATTCGGGAGCATGAAGCTCTTTGTGATTCTGGCTCTTACAGGACTGTTGATTCCGGGATTAAATATTATTGTTCTCACAGGAGTACCGTTCATCGGTATACTTGAGAACTTCTTCGATTTGAAGAAAAGGAAAGAAAAATGAAGATTATTCTCAACCAGGATGTCGTACATGTCGGCGAAGAAGGCGACATCGTAACAGTCAAGGACGGTTATGCAAGAAACTACCTGCTCCCGACAGGTGCAGCTGTTATCTACAACAAGGCTAACGCTGCTGTCTTCAAGCAGAAGGCTGAACAGATCGAGAAGAGAAAGGTCGAGAAGAGAGAGGCAAGCGCATCCCTCAAGGAAAGACTCGACAAGGTCACACTCACTATCACTGTTCCTGCAGGCGAGAGCGGAAAGCTCTTCGGTTCCGTCACATCTCTGATGGTCCAGGAAGCTCTCAAGAAGGAAGGCTTCGATATCGAGAAGAAGAAGCTCGATGTTCCGACACATGCTATCAAGATGACAGGCACATATTCGATCGTTGCTCATCTCTATGAGAACGACAAGTCCGTCATCACACTCAACGTTCTCAGCGAAGCAGAGGTCAAGGCTGCTGCTAAGAAGGCTGCAGAGGAAGCTGCTGCTGCAGCAAAGGCTGCTGAAGAAGCTCAGAAGGCTGCAGAGGAAGCTCAGAAGGCAGAGGCAGAAGCTGCAGAGTCAGCAGAGACAGCAGAGACAGAAGCTAGCGCAGAGAGTGCAGAAGCAGAAGCACCCGTAGAGGGCTGATTCAGGGAAAAAACATGCCGGGTTCTCAGGATAACGAATTAAAGGGCTTACGCACCCTGCCACATGACGAAACAGCGGAAAAGTCTATCCTGGGAGCTCTGTTATTGAGTTCGGAATGCTGGGACAGGGTTGAAATGCTTGTCTCGCCTTCCGATTTTTATTCACCGACCAACAGGGTCATATTCGAAGCGATTTCCGCCCTTGTTAATGACGAGGGCAAGTCCAGCTTCGATTCTCTTATCCTCCTGGAGTATCTGAGGAGAAAGAACCTTCTGGAGAAAGCAGGAGGTGCGGGCTACATCGCCAAACTTACGGCACAGCCCTTCATTGTCGCCAACGTCACCGAATACTGCGAGATAGTGAAGGAAGCGTCCAGGCGTCGTCTTCTCTTCCATGTCTCCTCTTCATTGATGGAGAGTGTATTCGATCCTTCTGTGAACATCCAGGAAAAGCTCGAGAGCGGTAGCAAGACGCTCAACGACTCCATTCTCAGCGGCCTCAATTATACCGCATCGGAATACGAACTCGGAAAAATCCTTCTCGATACCTTCCGCTCCGTCGTCGACAAGATGACGAACAAGGACCTTAACGACAGGGTCGAGACAGGCTTCGAGGTCCTTGACAGATACACCAACGGCGGATTTGCAAAGGAAGAGTACGTCATCATCGCCGCACGTCCGAGTATTGGAAAGACGGCTTTTGCACTGAGTATGATGCACAACATGATCAACAACGGAAAGAGGGTCGCCTTCTTCTCCCTTGAAATGCCTGCCGCATCGATTGCAAAGCGTCTCTTTGCCATGGACAGCAAGGTCGAGCTCTCGAAGATCATGAAGTCGTCATTCTTCTCCGACGAGATGGACAGGGTCAAGGATTCACTTGAGCGTCTTTACGACTTAAGGGAGAATCTCTATATAGTCGATGTTCCGAACATTTCACTCACCGAACTTAGAACGAAGGCCCGTGTCATCATGAAGGAGAGGAGCATAGACTGTATAGTCATCGACTACATAGGTCTCATAAGTCCTCCTAGCAACATGATGAGCGCAAAGAAGTTCGAGCAGGTTTCCTATATATCACTCAATCTCAAGCAGCTTGCACGTGAGCTCAAGATTCCCGTCGTCGTTCTCTGCCAGGTGGGTCGAGAGAGCGAGGAGCAGGAGCCTATACTCTCCAACCTCCGTGACTCGGGATCCATCGAACAGGATGCCGATATTGTATGCTTCCTGCACAGGAAGAAGACGCTCTCGGATGAGGAAAAGCAGAAGAACCTCAAGGACAGCATGGGGCGTGCTTCAATCCAGGTCACGAAGATGATTGTCGCCAAGAACAGAAACGGTGAAACCGGATATTTCAAGATAGGCTACAACGGTCCTCTGACGTACTATGCCGACGTCGCACAGTCGAGCGAGTTCATCGATTATGAGCCGAAGGACACAGGCGGCAAGAGAAAGAGCAGCAACTGAAGTCGAGGGTGGAGAAGTCCACCCGATTTCATTGGTCCGAGTCCTCAGGAAGAAGTAGTCGAGCACAATTATTCCCCGGAAATAAATGTGATATAACACAATTATTCCTAGGAAAAAAATGTTGAATATGTTATCTTAGGGTAGAGGTAAAGATGTACAGGACATTGATGGAAGAACTTAAGTTGTGGCGTACGTTACCAGACCGCAGTCCGCTCATACTTCGTGGAGCAAGACAGGTGGGCAAGACGTACCTTGTGAAGGAATTCGGAAAGGAGTGCTTCGAAAACATAATCGAGATAAACTTCGAGAAGAATCCGTCCGCGATACGTTACTTTGACGGCGACCTTGATCCGGCACGCATCATAAGGACACTTTCCATTGCCTTCAAGACCGAGATAAAGGAAGAGAAGACCCTCATTTTCTTTGACGAAGTCCATGACTGCCCGCGAGCGCTGACTTCTCTCAAGTATTTTAAGGAGGATGCTCCGGGATACGCCGTTATTGCCGCAGGCTCACTTCTTGGAATACAGGAGCACAAGGGGCTTTCGTTTCCTGTCGGAAAGGTGAGTTTTCTGGAACTTCTGCCTTTTTCTTTTCGTGAATTTCTTAAAGGTGTCGGCGAGGAAGGACTCTCCGATGAACTTGAAAAAGGCTCCTTGGACGGCATCACTGTCTTTGCCGAGAGGTATATTGAGCTTTTAAAGGAATACCTTCTTGTCGGAGGAATGCCGGAATGTATTCTTAAATGGAAAGAGACGGCGTCCTTCGTTAAAGTGAGAAAGATACAGGATGACATCATCGAATCTTATCTTTCGGATCTCTCGAAGCATGTTCCCGCACATATCGTAGTACGCTGCCGTGAAATTGTATCTTCCATCGCTTCGCAGCTCGGTAAGGAGAACAAGAAATTCATCTTCTCCCACGTAAGGTACGGGGGAAGAGCGAAGGACTATGAGGAGGCATTCGCCTGGCTAGAAAGCTGCAGAATTATTAACAAGCTGAAGCGTGTAACAAGGCCGGGACTTCC
The DNA here is from genome assembly GCA_963626925.1 of Clostridium sp. AM49-4BH. GTDB lineage: Bacteria > Spirochaetota > Spirochaetia > Sphaerochaetales > Sphaerochaetaceae > Ornithospirochaeta. The sequence goes on along the minus strand of CAVFZO010000102.1, from coordinate 751 downwards.
ACTTACGGCGTATGAGGATCAGACTGTGTTCAAGGTCTACATGCATGACGTGGGACTTCTCTCTTCTCTTCTCAGGACAGATCCTTCTATTTTCATTGATGGAAACGATCTTTTTGATGCTTTCAAGGGAACATTGATGGAACAGTTCGTTCTCTCCGAACTCAAGGGTCAGAACTGGGAGGCAACAGCTTATTATTCGAATGACAAGAATACAGCAGAGGTCGATTTTCTCATAGAGAACAGGGGAGAGATAGTTCCTCTTGAAGTGAAAAGCGGAATAAATACTAAAGCAAAGAGTCTCAGAGCATACTATGAGAAGTTCAAGCCATCTTTTGCTCTCCGCACATCTCCTCTTCCTTACATCGAACATGACTGGGTTATAAATATACCACTCTATGCTCTTTCAAGAATGAAAGAAGTCATGGAAAAACGAAAAGGAAGAAAGCCTGATCTATAAGGAAAATATAGCATGGGAAGAGGCCATTCCTCTTTAAGCGGAAAAACCATTCCTTTAGGCCGGAATTCGAAACTATGGCACTATTGAAAGTTTGAAAGCAAATTTCCTTTTATTGTTTCATCGAATAGCCCGGTGAAAACATTTTGACTGGCTTTATCAGGTGGAGCTTAAGCAGAATGAGGGTTTATGTACCGGCAGAGCTCAGAGAAGAGAGGAGAGGAAGGAGAAGGAGTTCATTGCTATGACGATTGTCCAGGCAAGCACGAGGCCTGTGATGTGGAGGACAAGGTAGGC
>CAVFZO010000101.1:0-6736 GCA_963626925.1 Clostridium sp. AM49-4BH | reverse complement strand
GTCGGCTCCTCGGGCTTCTTGTCGTCTCTGTAGAGTTTGAAGGAGAGGCGGTGGATTGGAGAGGGGCCGTACTTTTCGATTGCAGCGTAGTGAAGCTTTGTCGGATAGCCCTTGTGCTTTTCAAATCCGTACTGCGGCCATATTCTGCCCGCCTCGGTCATTATTCGGTCACGTTCGCATTTTGCGAGGATGCTTGCCGCCATTATCTCATGGACGAGCGCATCGCCCTTGACGACGGCTTCGACGGGGAAGGGGACGGAGGGCGTCTTGTTCCCGTCGCAGAGGAGGATGTCGAAGGGGTGTGCTGAGTAAACCTCCTCGGAAGATTCCTTCATCCCCAGAAGCGATGCCGCGAGGATGTTGATCCTGTCGATGACTGTATGCTCGATTACCTTTACTGAGAATGCCACGGCCTTTTCCCTGATTACCTTTTCAGCTTCCTCCCTCTCCTTCCGGGAGAGCTTCTTCGAATCGTTCAGAATATCGAACGGGAAATCGGGGGGAAGAATGACGGCGGCGGCGACCACGGGGCCTGCCAGAGGTCCCCGGCCTGCTTCGTCAGTGCCGCAGATGATTTTCTTTTTCTCTTCATCGGGGAAGAGTTCAACTTCCATAACGCTTTCTTTTCCTATATACTCTTCTGGGTATTCTACAAGGAGACAGGATGTTTTTAAAGTCCCTTGAACTTAACGGTTTCAAGAGTTTTGCAGATAAGACGCATATAGATTTCACAGACGGTATAACCTCGCTTCTCGGCCCCAACGGCTGCGGGAAGTCCAATATCGTGGACTCTATCAAGTGGGTCCTCGGCGAGCAGTCGACGAAGACGCTCCGTGCCTCGCGCATGGACGACGTCATCTTCTCCGGAACGGAGACCAGAAAGCCCAGCCAGATGGCAGAGGTCACGCTGACAATCGACAACGAGAACCACAACCTTCCGACAGACGTGCCCGAAATCGTGATAAGACGCCGTCTCTTCCGTGACGGCAACGGTGAATACTACCTCAACGGCGAAAGGTGCCTCCTGAAGAACATCAAGGAACTCTTCATGGATACGGGGGTGGGAAAGAGCGCCTATTCGATACTCGAGCAGGGCAAGATCGACCAGATACTCTCCAACAAGCCCGAGGACAGAAGATATATCTTCGAAGAGGCTGCCGGGATATCACGCTACAAGGTGAAGTGCACCGAGGCCCAGAACAAGATAGCGAAGGCCGAGGAGAACATGAACCTCCTCAATACGACGCTCAGGGAGGTCAAGCGCACATACGACAGGACGAAGAGCCAGGCGGAGAAGGCCCTGAAGTGGGAGGAGCTCAAGGACAGGGCGTTCTACATCGACGTCGACATCAAGCTCTCGCATGTAGATACTTATCTCAAGCTCAAGGAGCTCAGGGAGCAGCAGGAAGCAGAATCGACGAGGAAGGCCGAGGAGTACCGGGGAAGACTTTCAGAGTACGACGACGTCATCACATCGTCCTCCAACGAGCTTACGCAGTACCAGGACAGCTCGAAGAACCTCGAGATCGAAATCGGAAAGATGGAGGCGAAGCTTTCCTCCATAAGCGAAACAATATCGGCACTCAAGGACAACTACAGACAGTACCTCGAGAAATACGAGTCCAGCGAGAAGAAGTGCCGCGACATCCAGGACGAGATTGCACGGATGACCGAGGAGAAGGAGAATGCGGAGAGCTCTCTCGAGTCACTCGAGGAGCGGTTCGAGGAGAAGAAGGCACAGATAGAATATGCCGAATCCACACTGGCGAAGAACAGGGACGAGATAGCTTCTCTCAACGAGACGATACACGCGGCTGAGGAGAGCAACAACGAACTCGATGACGCCCTCAAGGCCCTCAGCGAGGAGCTCAAGAATGTTATCGAATCCCTCATAAAGGAAGTCGATGCCAATACAGGTACCGAGTATTCCGCCCTGAGGCGTGACAACGCGGAGAAAAATGTCAGGGAGAGTCTCTCCGGAATACTCAAGCTTCTCGACGGAAGAAAAGATTTCGTATCCGGACTTCCCGGAAGCGTCGAATATTCAAAAGAGATTGCCGAACGTGACTACGAAAGGCTGAGCGAGGCTGTAAGGGAGACGGAGAAGTTCTTCGACGAATACAAGGCGTCCATCCCTCCTGTCATCGATACGATTCTCTCTCCCGAGGGACTGGTGAGCCGCAAGAGGGGAATCGGGGAGCGCGAGTCGAGTGCAAGAGAGAGAATAATCGACAACCGTAAGACGATAGAAAGTGCCAGAGCGCAGATAGCAAGCAGGGAGGGCGACAACAACGCACTCCAAGAGACCATCATCTCCCTCAAGGAGGTTGTCGGCTCACTCAGGGCCTCCCTCGAAAACTACAAGGAGAACATCAGACGGCTCTCCGAGAGCATAACGAAGCGCTCCTTCGACCTCGAGGACGAAAAAGACGGCGCCAAGATTGCCCATAATCGCCTTTACGAAGTTGCCGACAGAATCAACGAGAAGAACGCCGCCATAGAAGAGGGGAAGAAGAACATCGACTCTCTCAAGGAAAAGCTTGAGGAGGTCAACGAACTTCTGGGAGAGAAGTTCCGGTCCCTTTCTGTCAAGCGCCAGGAGAAGGAGACCCTCTTAGAGGAAATAAGAAAAGCCGAGAGCAGCGCGCTCGAGGCGAAGATGTTCAAGGAGAGCTGCGAAAGGGAGATCCAGAGTACGTTCACATCGTTCTTCGAAACGTATGCGAGGAACCTCAACGAATTCCAGGAGAGACTTCTTCCCGAGATGCCGCAGGAGACAGACCTCAAGGCTGAACTCGAGCAAGTCAATAACGAGATAAAGGCCCTCGGAAACATCAACCATGCCGCGAAGGACGAGTACGACCAGGCCGAAGACCAGTACAAGTTCTACACGAAGCAGCTTGAGGACTACAGCAAGGCAAAGGCTGACATGGAATCGGTTCTGGGTGAGATCCTCGATAAATCGAAGGAGATGTTCCTCAAGTCCTACCGCGAGATCAGCGACAACTTTCAGAATATGTTCAAGCGCCTCTTCGGCGGCGGAAGGGCCGAACTCAGCCTCTCCGAACCCGACGATGTACTCACAAGCGGTATCGAAATACTGGCCCAGCCCCCGGGAAAGAGCATGTCGACGCTCTCCCTCCTCTCCGGCGGAGAGAGGAGCATGACTGCAGTCGCGCTTCTCTTTGCCACATACCAGGTCAAGCCGAGTCCGTTCTGTATCCTCGACGAAATCGATGCGGCGCTCGACGACAGGAACATCGGTTACTTCCTCGACGTGCTGCAGGATTTTGCGCGTGAGAGCCAGTTCATCATAATCACGCATAACACCCATACCGTCACGGGAGGCAACGCAATGCTCGGTGTCTCTCAGATGGAGGCCGGAGTATCGACAGCGGTAAGCTACCGCATTGCTTCTATCGAAGGTCAGCCCAGAATCCTCAACGACGAAGGAGGAGAAGTCGAGTTCGACGAGGAAGGGAGAAAGAAGTGAGAGACTCTTTCCCGCTTTTGTTGACCAAAGAGAGTCTAATAATGTATAAAAGACACTTGAAAGAAGATTTGTGGAATCAGTATGTTTGACAGTATCAGCAGCAAGTTTACATCGATAGTGAAAACACTCTCCGGAAAGGGCAGGATAAGCGAGAAGAACATCCGTGACGCCGTAGAGGAAATCAAGGAAGCACTTCTGGATGCAGATGTCAATCTCCGTGTCGTCAGACGTTTCGTCAATTCCACAATCGAGGAGTCCCTCGGCGAGAAGGTCCTCAACTCTGTCAATCCCGGCGAGCAGTTCACGAAGATCGTCTATGACAGGATGGTGGCGCTTCTGGGTTCGAGCGAGGACGAGACGGCACTTCATCTCAAGGGAAAGGACGCCCTCTCGGTAATCCTGATGATGGGTCTCCAGGGTTCCGGTAAAACGACAGCGACACATAAGCTTGCCCACCTCCTGAAGAAGGATGGAAGGAAGGTCATGCTCGTCGCGGCCGACCTCGTGCGTCCGGCGGCCGTCGAACAGCTCCAGATTCTTGGAGAGAAGGCCGGTGTTCCGGTATTCACCATTCCCGGAGAAAAGAACCCGGTGACAGTCGTCACAAAGGCCATAGACAAAGCCAGAAGGGAGATGTATGACACGCTCATCGTCGACACCTCGGGCCGTATGCACCTCGACGACGCCCTCATGGAGGAGATCCAGCGCATAGCTAAGGCTGCAGATCCCGTTGAGAAGCTCTTCGTTGCCGATGCAATGACCGGCCAGAGCGCAGTCGACATCGCGAAGGAATTCGACGAGAAGGTCGGCATAACAGGCGTCATCCTCACAAAGTTCGATTCAGATACAAGAGGCGGTGCCGCACTCTCGCTAAGGAGTGTTGTCGGCAAGCCCATCAAGTTCATAGGAACGGGCGAGAAGATGGAGGACATCGAAGCCTTCAAGCCCGAACGTATCGCGTCCCGTATCCTCGGAATGGGGGACATAGTATCTCTTGTGGAGAAGGCCCAGGAGGCATTCGACGAGAAGGAGGCGGAACGCCTTCAGAAGAAGATAGCAAAGAACACCTTCGACCTCGATGATTATCTGGGACAGCTTGAGAGCATGAACAAGATGGGATCTGTCGACAAACTCATCGAGATGATACCCGGAGCAAAGGGACAGATCAGCGAGGATGACCTCAACCTTCATGAACTCGAAGTGGAGAAGGCCATCATAAAGAGTATGACGCGCTTCGAGAGACAGAACTACCGCATAATCGGCCCGAGCCGCCGCAAGCGCATAGCCAAGGGATCGGGAACGAGCGTGGCGGATGTCAACAGACTGTTGAAGAAGTTCGAAAAGAGCAAGCTCATGATGAAGAAGCTTGCCACAAACAAGAAATTACAGGCTCAGATGATGAAGCAGTTCGGAATGTGAGCCTTCAAGTAGTATAAGGAGAAAAACTGTGAGCACAACAATGAGACTCAAGAGAATGGGAACAAAGAAGAGACCCTATTACAGAATCGTCGTACAGGACAGCAGAATCGCTGCTACCTCCAAGACAATCGACGAAGTCGGAACCTACAAGCCGGTAGAAGCAAACGACCAGGTTACACTCGACGAGAGCAAGGTCAGAGCATGGATCGGAAAGGGCGTAGTAGTGTCCCCGACAGTCAAATCTCTTCTCAACTCAAAGGGAATTACACTCGATAGAAAGCAGGCTTGAGCCGGCGGGGAGTCGAGATGGAAAAGGAACTAGTTGAATTCATGGTCAAGAGCCTTGTGGATGTTCCCGAGGAGGTCAGCGTGAATGTCGTGGAGGGCGCAAAGTCGACCATCCTCGAACTGCGTGTCTCCCCCGAGGATATCGGAAAGGTGATCGGCAAGCAGGGCCGCATAGCGAAAGCCATCAGGACAATCCTGTCGGCGTCCGCAACACGTGACGGCAGGCGTGCCACACTGGAGATTCTTGACTGATGTCGTCCCCTCTCCTTGCAACAGCAACTATAGGAAAAACCCACGGCACCGACGGCTTTGTGCGTATATACCCGTTTTCGGGCGAATACGCACATCTTGAAAAGCTTTCAGAGTGCACGGTAAGGCTGCCGGACGGAGAGGAGAAGACAATTCATATCGAGAGCAGTGCGAAGAAGGGGGAGCTCTTTCTGATGAAGTTCAGAGAGTACCCGGCGCCGGAGACGGCGAGAGCACTTGTCCGTGGTGTCATACTCATTCCCCGGGAAAGGGCCCCGAAACTGAAGAAAGGGGAGTATTATGTCGCCGACCTGTACTCCATGGACGTCATATATGACGGCAGGAAGGTCGGATCAGTTGCCTATACGATGGAGGGTGCCCAGGCACTTCTTCTTGCGGTAAGAAGAGATGACAACGGGAAGGAGTACATCGTCCCGAATCTTCCGGTCTATGTGAAGGATGTCTCAGTCGAGAATAATTCACTTACTCTTCTCAACCCCGATCTTCTGGAACTATAGCTATGAAGATAACAGTACTGACGCTCTTTCCTGAAATGGTGGAGCCTTTTTTTACATCCTCGATAATGAAGAGGGCGGTGGAGAAGGGCATCATAAGTTACACCATCATCAACTTCCGTGACTATGCGGAGGGCCGTCACATGAAGGCCGATGACGAGCCTTTCGGAGGCGGAGCGGGGATGGTGCTGATGCCGCAGCCCCTCTTCAAAGCCGCAGAGGAGCTCAGTCTTAAGAAAAAGAGGGTTGTCTTTCCGACCCCGTCTGGTAAGCTTTTCAATCAGAAATACGCCCTTGATCTCTCTAAGGAGGAGGAACTCGTATTCATCTGCGGCCACTACGAAGGCCTTGATCAGAGGGTCATCGACGAGTTTGTCACAGACGAGATTTCGATAGGGGACTATGTGCTTTCCTCGGGAGAGACGGCAACGCTTGTCATAATCGACGCACTCTACAGACTTATCGACGGAGTCATAACGGAGGAGAGTCTCGAGGATGAATCCTTTTCAAACGGACTTCTGGAATATCCTCAGTACACGAGGCCGGAAGTATATTGCAATAAAAAGGTTCCTGATGTATTATTGTCAGGTCATCAACGCCATATTACCGAATGGCGGAGATACAGGGGGCTGGAAAAAACACTGCTCAACCGGCCTGATCTGCTCTCGCATGCCTCTCTCAGCATAAAGGAGCGACAAGATTTATTGAATATTTATAATAAAGAAGAGGAATGATATGGATATCATTAGAGCTATTGAAGCAAAGCAGATCA
>CAVFZO010000100.1:0-7343 GCA_963626925.1 Clostridium sp. AM49-4BH | reverse complement strand
ACGGCTTCTTATTTAAAATCCACCTTCGTTCGTATCTTGAATTGACAGAAGCTCTTTCTCCAAGCTTCTTATCTTCTCTTCCCTTCGCTGATAAATCAAAAAAACAACGCACTCGTTATTTCCGCGTGCCTTAGTAATCTACTTTTTTTCGCCCTCTCTTGTCAACAAGGATTGAAGATTTTTTTCAATTATTTTCTTCGTCCTCTCCCTCGACAAGAGAGGAGACAACTTCAACCCATCCGTCACCGCTTGAAAGGCTGGTTATGAAACGCGGGAGAACGGAGAAACCGTCCCTCCTCTCCTCGACCGTATGCATGCCGATACTGAACGGAACATACTCGAAAAGGGGCTGGTCATTGTATGAGTCTCCGATATATATGCTGCGCGGGAGAAACTCCTTCTCTCCGAGCGAGAGACACTTCTCCATGAAAAACTTCAGAGCCGACTTCTTGTCGTATGATCCGAACCATGCATTTATATGTATGGAACTCTCCGCACTCGACGCCCCGAAGAGGCGGAGGATATTTTTCAGCGCCCGGATTTCACTCTCCGTCATCATCGTCTTGTCATATGCGATATCGAAGACCCGTGCACACTGATCGGATGAAAACGGATAAGGCGATGTATATTCAATAAGCTTGTGTCTCTTCGCCATCACCTCATCCTTCTTGATGACGGGGTTGATGATACTTGAAATTCCACCGTTGCTGTCATGGCAGAGCATGACGGCCCCGCTCTCGCATATGACGGCATCGACGGGCCACTGCCTTATATAGCCGTCGCCCCAGCCCGTGCTGCCGCCGGTTACGAGGATGATTGTGCGTCCGCTCATCTTGAGGCGGTACATGGCATCAAGCACAAGCGGGTAGAGCTTTCCGCCCTTCGTAATGGTGTCGTCAACGTCGCTTATGACGTACTCTATATTCTTCTTCTCCTCGTCTGTGAAGCCGGGAAACGGAAGACCGGCCCCTTTCATCTCGTCATCCCCGAGAGAACGCCGCTTTCAAACACACCTCTTATATATATTATAAAGCTCATAACCGATGCTGCGGCGGAGAGGGAGAAGAAGACGTAGAGGATTGTCGAATAGACGGCAAGGTCCACATTCGAGAATGTCTCGAGGGCAAGATAGACGAAGCTCAGGAGTGTCGTTGCGGCATAAAGCACGGTCTTAGCCTTGCCGAAGATGTTCGCAGGCATTGCCTTTCCGGCATACTTGGCAAGGAGCATCCTGATAAAGAGGATGGAGAACTCCCTCCACATTATGAGGATGAATGCCCAGAGCGGCATTATCGAGAGGGAGAGGAAGGTGACGAAGTACGTTATGTGCGTAAGCGTATCTGCAAAGGGGTCCATCACCTTCCCCAGGTCGGTGACGAGGCCGCGCTTACGTGCAATCTTTCCGTCCAGGAGGTCCGAGAGCTCCGCCACGGCATAGATTATCAGCATGAGCACCATTGCAGGTGCCTTTAGGGAGGTATACTCTCCAATCAGGAATACTATGAAGAACAGCGGAACGAGAACAAGTCTCGTAACTGTGAGCTTATTGGGTAAATTCATTATTCTTTCCTTCCTCCGTCAAAGATATAGCCGGGTGAACTTTTCTTCAAGATACCTCGTGAACGGCTCTGCGCTGAGAGTTCTTCCGCAGACTCTCATGGCAAGGTCCGACGGCTCGTAAACTGCGCCCCAGTGCCAGATGTTCCTGTCCTGCCACGATGTGATAAGGGAGAAGTTTCCCGTCCTCAGCGCATTCTTTACATTCTCCTTTCCGCAGTCTTCGTAGAGTTTGTCGAGGAACATTGCGGAGTAGAGATTTCCCAGGGCATATGTCGGGAAGTATCCGAAGCTTCCGCCCGCCCAGTGGCTGTCCTGAAGGCAGCCTTCGCTGTCACTCTTCACCTCGTAGCGGATTATCTCACGGCTGAGGGTGTTCCATGCATCCGGAAGATCGGAGGCGGAGAGAGAGCCGCTGATAAGGGCCTTCTCGAGTCTGTAGCGCAGGATGATGTGGAGCGTATATGTCAGTTCATCCGCATTGACGCGGATTGCCGACGGATGCGGATAGTTCAGGGCCGATACGAAAGAGTCCAGTGTCACACCCTCAAGCTGCGGCATGTAAGTCTGCAGCGCAGGATAGAAGAACTCCCAGAATTCGTGTGAGTGTCCCATCATGTTTTCCCAGAAACGTGACTGGGATTCGTGGATCCCCATGCTTGTTCCCTGACTCAGTGACGTGCCCCTTATCTCACTGTTGAGAGCGGCATACATCTCATAGAGGGCATGTCCCGTCTCGTGGACTATCGAGAATATGGGATCGGTGACGCTTTCGTCCGTGAATCTGTTCGATATCCTCACATCGTCCGAGCCGAGCGTCGTCGTGAAGGGATGTGCGACAACTCCGATGGCGCCACGTTTGAAATCGAAGCCCATCCTTCCTGCAACAAAATTGCAGAACTCCTCTTCCTTCTTCGCATCATAGGGTCTTACCAGAAATGATGTATCGACACTCGTCTCCGCAAGTCTGTCCATTATCGAATGTATCGATTTTTCAAGAGGATCGAAGAGGTCGTCGATCTTCTTCTCTGTCATCCCCCTCTCATAGAGGTCGAGAAGCGTGTCGTATGTGCCGTCACCTATACAGGAAGCCGTCTCTCTGTTGAGCTCGATTATCCTCTCGAGGGAGGGCTGGAAAATCGAATAGTCATTCTTCTCCCTCGCCTCAAGCCATCTTCCGTGAGCCTTTGCAGTCGCTTCGCTTAACTCCTTTACAAGTCGGGAAGGAGTGGCAGAACTGAACTTGATATCCCTTTTCCACTCCCTTACGAGGGCCTTGTCGGCATCAGAGAGCTCCGCAGTATCTATTGATGCCACAGCCTCTCCGAGCTTTCCCTCTGTCTTTGCCTCATGTATGAGGAGCGCGATGAGCGACATCTGCTCTGCCCTTTCGTCTCCTGCCTTTTCAGGCATGACCGTCTCCATGTCCCATGAAAGGACGCCGTCTATGTGCGACAGCGTCGTTATGTATCTGTCCCTTTCCTTCAGGTAATCCAGTGCTTCCTTACTTGTCATTTTACCACCAAGAGGGGCATCCCGTCCGGGACACCCCTCTTTATCCTGTTGTTTTTTTAAATCTGTTCCTTCTTTTCGACTGTCTCGTGGACACTCTTTACGAAGTCATCGATGGGAAGGAAGTTCTCCTGTCTTCCGTTTCTGTATCTTACGGAGACAAGTGAGCCGTCCCTTTCCTTCTCGCCGAGAATCAGCATGTACGGAGTCTTCATCTTCTGTGCCTTTCTGATCTTCGCATTCATTCTGTCATCCGAGAGATCGAGGGCAACCCTGAAGCCTTCTTCCCTGAGCCTCTTTTCAACGCTCCTGGCGTATTCATAAGCTGTCTCACCGACAGGGATGATCGCAATCTGGTCAGGGCTGAGCCATGGCGGGAATGCCCCTGCATAGTGTTCGATGAGAACGCCGAAGAATCTTTCGATGGATCCCAGAAGTGCCCTGTGGATCATGTACGGTCTCTTCTCGACGCCGTCCCTGTCGACGAATGTCATTCCGAAACGCTCGGGGAGGTTGAAGTCGAACTGTACAGTCGAAAGCTGCCATTCTCTTCCGATGGCATCCTTGATCTTGAGGTCGATCTTCGGGCCGTAGAATGCTCCGCCGCCTTCGTCGATGTCGTACTGTAAGCCTTCCTTCTCGACAGCCTTCTTGAGAGCTTCGGTAGCCGCATTCCACTTCTCCACCTCGCCTACGCTCTTCTCGGGCTTGGTCGAAATGTATGCGTGGATATCCTTGAAACCGAAGGAATGGAGCATATGGAGCGAGAAGCGCAGAACTTCCATAATCTCGTCGTCCATCTGATCGGGTGTGACGAAGAGATGAGCATCGTCCTGTGTGAATCCTCTTACTCTCATGAGACCGTGCAGAGATCCCGCCTTCTCATATCTGTAGACGGTGCCGAGCTCGGCCCAGCGGAAGGGCAGATCACGGTAGCTGCGCTTGCTGTTCTGATAGATCATTATATGGAAGGGGCAGTTCATCGGCTTGACGTAGTAGTCGGTGTTGTCCATCTCCATGGGAGGATACATGCCGTCCTTGTAGAAACCGAGATGGCCCGAGGTCTCCCAGAGCCAGCTCTTTCCGACATGGGGCGTATAAACCATCTCATAGCCGTTCTTGTAGTGTTCCTCTCTCCAGAACTGCTCGATGACCTGTCTCACCCTTGCTCCTCTCGGATGCCAGTAGACAAGACCCGGGCCTGCTTCCTCATGCAGTGAGAAGAGGTCAAGTTCCTTTCCGAGCTTTCTGTGGTCTCTCTTCTCGACGTCGGCAAGATGATCCATATAAGCCTTGAGATCGGCCTTGCTCGCCCATGCCGTTCCGTAGATACGTGTGAGCATCTTGTTCTTCTCGCTTCCTCTCCAGTATGCACCGGCGATTGAGAGAAGTTTGAAGCCGTCTGCACAGAGTTCCTTTGTGTTGGAGACGTGCGGTCCGCGGCAGAGGTCGGTGAATGCACCCTGGCTGTAGATGGTGACTGTTTCACCCTCGGGGATAGCATCCAGGAGCTCGAGTTTGTACTTCTGGTTCTTGAAGATCTCCTTCGCCTCTTCTCTTGTGACCTCCTTTCTGACGAATTCCCTGCCCTCGTTGATGATCTTTCTCATGTTCTTCGTGATTGTTTCGAGATCATCGTCTGTCAGGGGGCGCGGAAGGTCGAAATCATAATAGAATCCGTTCTCTATCGACGGTCCGATGGCAATCTCGGCATCGGGGAACATCATGAGGACGGCTTCAGCCATGACGTGAGCCGTCGAATGACGCAGTGTGCTCAGATCAATTTCTTTTGCCATACCTTTTCTCTCCTATAAAAGTGAAGCCTTTACAGCCATCACCCTTACACTTCTTCCGTGCAAGGACGAAGCTGTAAAGGCTCCGCGGTTCCACCTTGCTTCCCTTTTTTACAAAAGGACGCTCTGACGAAGTTGACGCCTGTCTTACGGCTCCCCATACTCGGTTTCCCTTTGAGGAGAGCGACTCCGGAGTGGTTTTCATCAGCTAGCTCCGGGGCGTCTCACACCTGCCTATGGCAGACTCCCCTCTCTATGAAGCATCAAAGACTACTCGTCTCCTTCACGGTCGTTAGGTGAATGATATATACTTCGACTCAAGTAATCAAGTGCCGGCCCTACTCGATATAATCGATATAGGAGCCTCCCTGTCCGAACATCTTTCTCATCTTGACGGAGAGTACGGCAAACGATGTCGCAAGGTCCGTTCTCTGCATGACGACGTCCCCCGGAATCTTGAGATCCTTGGGTGCGAAGTTCCAGATACCCTTGATTCCGCACTCGACGAGAGTGTCCGCAACGCTCTGCGCACTTGATGCTGGTACGGTTATGACGGCAATCTTTATGCCTGTCGATTCGATGAAGGGCTTCAGCTCCTCCATCGGCTTGACTGTGAGGGCCCCCACCTTCGTTCCGATTTTCCCCGGGTCGCTGTCGAAGACCGCCACGATGCTGAGACCGTAGGCTGCAAAGCCCTCGTACATGCTGATGGCCTTTCCGAGGTTACCCACACCGACTATCAGGGCCTCTGTGGAGTTGTCCCATCCGAGGGAGCGTGTTATGTACTCGATAAGCTCGGTGACGACGAAGCCCACCTTCGGCTTACCTTCGATACCCGTATACGAGATATCCTTCCTGACCTGTATAGGCTTGAGCCCCAGCTCATCAGCAAGGACCGTTGCGCTGATATATTCCATACCCTCGTTCTGACACTGTCTGAGAATCCTCAGATAGGACGGAAATCTCTTGACAGTCGGAATCGGTACAATAATCTTCTGTTCCTCTGACATAAACTTACTCCTCCAGTTTTTCCTTTACTTCCAGAAAGACATCTTCACTCGTGCTGGCACCTGCCGTGAGCCCCACCCTCGTGAGAGAATAGACCTCCCTGGGGATAGCCTCCGGGCCGGGGATGAGAAAGCAGGGTTTACCGCTTCCCCGGGCTATATCGAAGAGCTCGCGGGTGTTGGCGCTCTTCCTGTCCCCCACAACTACAAAGCCGTCCACAAAGGAGAAAAGGGATGTGACGGCCTCCCGTCTCTCCCTGGAAGCCTTACATATGCCGTTGAGCATATTGATCCGGATCCCCATACTTTCCGCCTTCGTGAGAAGTTCTTCTGAAAGTGTGGCAGAAAAAGTTGTCTGCACTACACAATTGTACTCAACTTTCGGCAACCTTTCAAAATCCTTTTCTGAAGAAATTACATCAACGCTTCCCTTTGTGCTCCCGATAAGAGTATCGACCTCGCTGTGACCGTGGTAGCCGAAGATGAGAACAGGAAGGGATGACGAGCGCACGAGGCTCTGGCTTCTCGCAACGACGGGGCATGTCGCATCAATAATGAGGACTTTCTTCTCTTCAAGGATACTCCTCTCGCTGTCCCTGATGCCGTGTGCACGTATTACGACTACTGTGCCTTCCTCGGCCTCACGGGCATCGTTTATGACGACTGCGCCGTATTCATCAAACGGTCTGCATACACGCTCGTTATGTACAAGGCTTCCGTAGAAACAGAGCTTCCTCTTCTCCCTCTCCGCCTTTCTGAGAGCCGAAGAGGCAAGAGAGACTGCCCTTTCAACTCCGCCGCAGAAGCCGTGGGGGGATGCTGTGAAAACTTTCATGATCGGATTCCTTTCCACATCCGGCGGTCAGACCGGTACAAATATACCCGTGGAAAACCACGGGTAACAGAGACAGAAAAGGTCGTCTTACTTAACCTCTTCTTTATTATCGGAAGCCTTTGCAGCCGGTTTCTCGACAACAGGAGCTTCTTCCTTCTTCTCTTCGACTGCCGGAGCTTCGTCTTTCTTCTCCTCGACTGCAGGAGCCTCTTCCTTCTTCTTCTCGTCCTTCTTCGGAGCTGTCTTTACAGCATCCTTGCTGACGACGGAACTGATGGCTTCCTTGCTGAACTCGATTCTTGCACTGTCATCGACCTTGACGACGACCGTCTTGTCCTTGACTGTGATGATTGTGCCGTGAATACCGCCGATGGTGACGACTCTGTCGCCCTTCTTCATTGCCGCGATCATCTCCTTGGCTTCCTTGTCCCTCTTCTTCTGAGGTCTGTAGATAAGGAAATAGAAGATTGCAATAATAGCAACGAACATTATGATTGTTGATGTCATGCTGGCTGTCGATGAGCCCGATGATGCATCTGCTGACATAAGGATAAGTGAGTTCATAGATACCTCTCTTTTTAACTTCGTTTTACATTATCATAGTCAGTGAAGCGGGGTCAACCGAATAAAAGACCCCAG
>CAVFZO010000099.1:0-7381 GCA_963626925.1 Clostridium sp. AM49-4BH | reverse complement strand
CATGCGGGAGCAAGCTATCCTATGGAAGTGGTACTCTGTCTTACTTCATAGAAAGGATAGGAAAGACAAAGGGAGGAAGATGGAAGCTCATTCCCTTCAAATAACAGAAGCTCGATCTTATACGAGAAAAGGCACCTCTCCTCATAACGGAAACGGTGCCTCTCACGTTGTAGTTATTACTCTCGGTTTTTCTTTTTGACACTCTTAGTAACAACTATGTCGCTCTGAAGGTTACAGACGCTCTTGATTATGACCGTCCCCTCCTCCACGGGAGCATCGAGAACTGTCTTCTTTATCTCGTCCATGACACTATAGATCATGTCCTTGGGGATGGCCTTCGTCGTTCTCACCGACGCAAGGGGAAGCTCTCCGCCTCTCACGAGTACGGATGAGGCTATCGTCCTCATCGGGCTTGTCAGCTCCTGTGTCACGTAGTCGATTCCCTTCTTGCACTTATTGCCGGAAGCGGAGACGAACTTTCCGTTCTCGATCTCAACCATTATGTCGCAGCCGTTCGGGCAGCATATACACGTATAGAGCTTTGTCATAGTACACACACCTCCACTTCGCCTTCGTTTTCGATAAGAGCGCCGTCGACCTCCATCTCGATCATCGTCGCAGGAATCGCCTTTCTGATCTTCTTCTCGGCTATTGTACGGCCGTTCTGCCTGAGAACAATCGTGCACGGCGAGAACTGGCTTCTGACTCTCAGCGAGAGAAGGAAGGGCTCGGATGAGGTAATCCTCTGCGGAATCACGTGCCCGATACCGTTACCCTTCTTCACGGGAAGGTCTCTTGTCGTCTTTATATCACCGTCGAGATAGCGCTTGACACAGGCGGCAAGATTCTCGCTCTCCTTTGTGACTGCGTCGGCAAGGTCATGGACATGGAGTACGTTGCCGCAGCTGAATATGCCTTTGAATGACGTCTCGTAATGTTCGTCGACGACGGCGCCGCTTGTCGAAGGATCAATCGCAATCGAAGCATCCTCGAGAAGCGTGTTCTCGGGAATGAGGCCGACCGAGAGAATGAGCGTGTCACAGGGATAGTACTTACCGCTTCCCGGAACGGGACATCTCTTTTCGTCGACTTGGCTGACCTCCACACCCTCGATCCTCTCCCTTCCGTAGATCTTTGTGACCGTGTGGTTGAGATAGAGCGGGATATCATAATCGTAGAGACACTGGACAATGTTTCTCGGCAGTCCGTTCGGAGTCGGCATGAGCTCGAAGACGGCACTCACCTTCGCGCCCTCGAGTGTGAGACGGCGTGCCATGATAAGGCCGATGTCCCCCGAGCCGAGTATGATCACGTTCTTTCCGGGCATCCTGTTGTAGAGGTTCATGTATGCCTGTGCTGTTCCTGCCGTATATACGCCGGCGGGTCTCTCCCCGAGAAGTGCAATGCTTCCCGCACTTCTCTCCTTGCATCCCATTGCAAGGATGACAGACGAAGCCTCGTATTCAGTCACGCCTTCCCTTGTAGATACGACGACGTGCCTTTCGGGTGTGATCTTCATGACGGTTGCATTCGTCATGTACGGAATTCCCTCCTTCTCGATCTCCCTGATGAAGTGCGATGCATACTCCGGGCCGGAGAGATTCTCGCCGAATCTGTCGAGGCCGAAGCCGTCATGGATGCACTGTCTCAGAATTCCTCCGAGGAAGGCCTCCCTCTCGAGTATGATGATGTTCCTTACGCCGCTTTTCCAGAGGGCGAGTGCACTGCTCAGTCCTGCAGGACCTCCTCCGATGATGACAGAGTCTACTTTTCTGCTCATTTCTCCTCCCTCCTCATTTCTCCGCTGATAATCCATGAACCCGGGAACGAGTAGCATATGTCGCTGCTCTTCTTTCCCGTCTCCTTCTCGATGAGATCATATATCTTCATCTGGCAGAAACCGCCCTGGCACTGCCCCATCATCGCCCTCGTCCTGTATTTGATACCGGTAAGAGTATTCACTCCGAGGGGATTGTGGATTGCATTGATGATCTCCTTCTTCGTTATCTCCTCGCAGGAGCATACAACCTCACCCCAGTCGGGATCCTCCTTGATGAGAGCGTTCTTCTCTTCGTCAGAAAGCTCTGAGAACTTCACTCTCTTCGGATTTCTCGGATCGAAGTCCGGGTTCGGAGCAAAAGACTCTCTCTCCTTCATCCTGCCGACGACATACTCTGCAAGCGGAACGCTTCCCGTAAGGCCCGGGCTCTCGATTCCGATGAGGGAAACAAAGTTCGGGGCCTTGTCATCACGTATGTCTATCTGCCAGTCGATGACAGAGCCGTTCTCGTCGACAGCCTTGGGCTGGATACCGGAGAAGATGCGGATCCTGTCCCGCGGCGAGATGTGGGGCCAGAGTTTCGCTCCCTCGGAAGCGAGAGACTCTATCTTTCCTTCGGGAACTCCGTAGTACAACGGGTCACCTGTATTCTCGGCATCGGGTCCGATTGTGACGTTGCCGTCGATTGTCGGCGTTATGTGTATACCCATATATACATTCGAAGGTACGGGATAGACGGGAAGCGGAAGAAGCTTTCCCATCCTCTTGTTCAGGATGATATAGTTGCTTCTCGAATAGATGACCCTGTAGTCGTCAAGTCCTACAAATGACGACACCTCCTCGGCTCCGAGACCGGCTGCATTGACGACCCAGCGCGCTTCGAATTCATCGCCGTTTCCGGTCTTCACACTGTAGAGGCCGTTTTCTCTTTCGATTCCAGTGACCTTATGACCGAAGTAGAAGTCGACGCCGTTCTTCTTCGCATTCTCTGCAAGCGCTATCGTGTAGAGGAACGGATCCATGATTCCGCTTGATTCACTGAGGAGTGCGAACTCCCCGACAACGGACGGACAGATTCTGTGGAGCTCTGTCTTATCGATCATCCTCAGGCCCGTCGAGCCGTTGACTTTTCCCTGCTCGAGTGTTCTCTCGAGCTGCTTTCTGTCCTCTTCCGTGTTCCCGACAAGTACCTTGCCGCAGCGCTTGAAAGGAAAGCCCAGCTCATCCGAAAGCTTCTGCATCATCCTGTTACCGGCGACGCAGCACTTCGCCTTCATGCTCCCCGTCGGGTTTGCAAAGCCGCCGTGGACGACAGCGGAGTTACGTCCGCTTGTCTCGTTGCATACATCCCAGTTCTTCTCCAGAACCGCCGTCTTCAGTCTGTAACGTGAGAGCTCGCGGGCTATGGCGGAACCCACCACACCGGAGCCGATCACAATACAGTCGTACTGTGTTTTCATCTTTTTTACCCCTCAAATCACTATGAATCTGATTATGTTTATCTGTTTACCACGTTATGAATTGTCTTTCTCACACCGCCGTCAGTGAGCATTCCCCCGAGATCCTCGATTACAGAACTGTAGAGCTCCGTCTTCGTGACATCGTAGCCGAAGATCTTCTCATTGGAAAGAAGAGCGTTGACGCCGCTGAGGTCATCCGGCTTCTTTCCGAGTTCGAGGGAGGATACGAGGCTCTTTATCTCATCCTTCATCGGGTCGGGGGAGATTTCGAAGGGAACACCGTTGTCATCCAGTCCCATCCAGTAGCGGATGAAGAGTGCATAGACAAGAGGAACAACCTTCAATTCTCCCAGGTCCATTCCGTTCTCCCTGTAGCTCTTCACAGTCTCGCCGAAACGGATCGAGAGCTTCTGCGATGTATCGGTTGCGATACGCTGCGGAGTGTCGGGCATGAAGGGATTGGGAAGACGCACGGAGATGACTTCGTCGATGAACGCCTTCGGCTCTATTATGCCGGGATTTGTTACGACGGGAAGGCCCTCTGTGTATCCGAGACGCTTTATCATCCTGACAAGATCCTCGTCCTTCATTTCCTCGTTTATAAGCTTGTAGCCGAGAAGACAGCCGGAGAGTGCGAGGGACGTATGGAGAGGATTGAGACAGGTCGTAACCTTCATTCTCTCCGTCCTGTTGACTGTGTCGCGGTCTGTCATGTAGACGCCGCTCTTCTCGAGCTCCGGTCTGCCGTTTGCGAAGCTGTCCTCGATAACAAGATACTCGGCCTCCTCGGCATTTACATACGGTGCGATGTATGTGTGCTTCGACGTAACGACGGCGTCCATATCCTCCCAGCCTTCCTTCTCAAGAGTTTCAAGAACCGAAGCATCGGGGCGGGGTGTGATCTTGTCGATCATGGACCATGGGAATGATACCTGCTTCACATCGGAGATGTAGTCGAGGAAATCCTTTTCAAGGAAGCCGTTCTCGACATACGAGGTTGCAATGAGAAGAAGGGCATCTCTCAGCTTCTCGCCATTATGGGAGCAGTTGTCCATGCTGACGAACGAGAGCGGGTACTTTCCTTCCTTATATCGCAGCGAAAGAAGATAGACGATGCGCGAAAGAAGCATCTTCGCTTCATTTACAGGACGAGAGAAATCTTCGGCGTACGCCGGCATCAGATCTCCCGAGGACGTCTTTGTCGCATAGCCCTTCTCTGTAATCGTGAAGGATACCATTTTAAGGCTTCCGTTCTTGAATGCCTTCTCGAGTGTATCCCAGTCGGGAGCACATGCGGGGTCGGCCTTCACAGCTTCGGCAACACTTCCGATGACTTCCTTCTCGACGGAGCCGTCGGCCTTGAGAGTCACTGCCAGGGTGAGGTCGTCATGGGGACGGTAGATATCGTCGATGATTTCGTAGTCGAAGCCCTCGGCAACGAGAATTCCCGTGTCCATATACCCTTTCTCGATGAGACGCTGGCAGAGAGCGGCAGGAAATATGCGGAAGATATTCCCGGCACCGAAGTGAATCCACTCCGGTCTCTCTTTCGTATTCTTTATGATCTTCTCCCTGTCGTAGTTGTAGACTCTGACAGAAGAATCCTTTCTGATTTCATTAATTTCACTCTTGAGTAATTTCATATCTCATTTCTCCTTTACAAAATAAGCGGGATACTGCGCCTCGAAGTCCTTTATCTCCCTTGTTACCTTCTCAAGGTGCATCCTTTCCACTTCAAGGACCCTTTCCAGGTCTCCGTCCTTTATGGCGTCGACGAGAGCTCTGTGCTGCTCGCTTACGCCTTCGATGATGGATGCGTCCGCATAGGAGAGCATCCTTATACGCTTGTCGTTACCTGTGTGTGCGTCCACTATGGACCAGAGGTTGTCCAGTTCCACTTCGGTGTAGAAGAGGTGATGGAGTTCGTCATCGGCCTTGTAGAAGCCGCTGTAGTCCTCCTCAAGAAGTGCCGCCTTCTGTACAAGGAGGTTGCTCTCGAGTTTGACGACGAATGCATCCTTTTCCCTTATGCTTCTCTCCTTCTCCATGCACTTCTCGACAACTCCGAGTTCTATGCACTTACGCATGAATCTCTCCTCCTCGACTGTCTTCTCGTCGAGGAACGAGACTCTCGTTCCCTTCTGTGGAAAGATATCGACAAGTTTGTCCCTCTGGAGCCTCAGAAGTGCATCACGGACAGGAGAGCGTGACACACCGTACTGCGTGCAGAGCTCCTCGATGCTGAGTTCGGCTCCGGGGAGAACAGAGAGTGTCGTTATATCTTCCCTGAGGGCAGTGTAGACATCACACTTGAGTCCTCTCATACGAGCCTCTTCTCGCTCTTGTCGATTGCTTCCCAGAGCCCGAGGATATATTCGGCACCGAGAGCCCTGTCGTAGAGCCCGTAGCCCGGCATGCACTTCTCTCCCCATATCGTACGTCCGTGGTCCGGTCTCGCCGGTCCGTCGAAACCGATGTCGTGAAGGGCCTTCACAGCCTCATACATATCGAACGAGCCGTCCGACGAAAGATGAGCAGCCTCTTCGAAGACGCCCGGTGCGTAATGATGGAGGTTTCTTATATGTGCAAAGTGTATTCTGCCCTTAGCACTTCTGATGATTGCAGGAAGGTCGTTTTTGGGGTTCGTTCCAAGCGATCCCATGCAGAATGTAAGGCCGTTGTACTCCTTGTCCACTGCCCTCAAAAGCTTCTGTACAGACTCCTCTCCCGTAATGATTCTCGGCAGTCCGAAGACAGGCCATGCAGGGTCGTCGGGATGGATGGCCATCTTTATTCCGTACTTCTCGCACACCGGTCCGATGGCCTTGAGAAAGTAGACGAGGTTGTCGAAAAGCCTTGTGCTGTCTATGTCCTTATATGCTTTGAAGAGCGACTTCACCTTCTTCAGCCTCTCGGGCTCCCAGCCCGGCATCACAAAGCCGTTGGAATTCTCCGTCGTCTGGTCGAAGAAGGTCTGGGGATTGATGGTGTCGACGACCTTCTGGTCGTAGGCAAGGACAGTCGAACCGTCGTCTCTCATCTTTGCCAGGTCAGTCCTCGTCCAGTCGAAGACAGGCATGAAGTTGTAGCATACGACGTTGATGCCCTCCTCTCCGAGAGCCTCGAGGCTACTGATGTAGTTTTCGATATGTTCGTCTCTCTTCTCCGAGCCGGTCTTGATGGCGTCGGAAACGTTCACGCTCTCGATGCCTTCGATCTTAAGTCCGCTCTCCTCGACTTCCTTCTTAATCGCCCTCACTCTTTCTCTCGGCCATGCCTCCCCTGCCGGGATATCGTAAAGGGTGGTGATAACACCCGTAACACCGGGTATCTGTCTTATCTGGCTCAGTGTAACGGAATCAAAACCGGTACCGAACCATCTCAGCGTCATTCTCATAGTAAGCTCCTTTTCTAATGTACTAATATATTAGTCCTCATTTCAAAGAGAATGCAACACCCAGGGGCATGAAAAAATGAAGATTTTTTCACAAGATGTTCACGCTCAGAGTTCGCTGAGGGTAACGGCCGTTCCGACGGAAACATCCTGGACTCCGCTGAGGGCTTTGTTGAAGGCCGCGGGATCTATTCTTGTAAGCTGATAGCTCGAAACTGTGCCATCCGTCAGATCGATGAACGCACAAATCTCGATGAATGAGGAAGAGGTATCGACCGACTTGAGGGAAGTAAAACCTTCAACAGGAAAACATCCGTTTGTCAGACGCTCACCGTCACTCTCAAACTTTTCATCGAAGAGTTTCGTGTACTTGTCGTTGACGGACGAGAATTCCGCAGTGGCGTAATATCTCATCTGCTTGATCTCTCCGTTCGAAAGAAATGCTATACATTCCGCACTGCTGCCGCTGCTGTATATTTTCCTGACAGAACCCATGCTGTTAAGTGCATCAACAAGCTGTTTCTTTATGGAGGATGATCCTTCGAGTCTCTGCATCGTGTTCTGGTTATCGCTGTCAGATATCAGCCCGGTCAAAGAGTCATACGATACCGTTGATTCGGGAATCAGCTCGGACGGTACTATCAGGTCTCCGAGCACGAAGCCGAGATCTGCTTCTTTCTTGTTGGTAATATCCTTTGTCATCGAACTGTTGAAAAGACATGTTTTCGCCCCGTATGCACCTTTTTT
>CAVFZO010000098.1:0-7569 GCA_963626925.1 Clostridium sp. AM49-4BH | reverse complement strand
GTTTAGAAACAGTCGTGATTTGTGGCGCAATTTGTGCTACAATAATATTGCAGGTATCGGATGTATTGTTAGCATCGGTAAATAACAACCACTGAATGAACGGAAAATAACAACCAAAAATCAACGGAAAATAAAAACCAAAAAGAATCGGGAAATAACAACCACTTGTAATCTGGTCATTTATCTGCAGAGAAGTATTACACCGTATCCCGGAACGGAGACACACGTCTCGGCTTTTTCACTTTCATTCACGAACCTCTCACCGTCAAGGATTATCTTCCATTCTCCCTCGGGGAGGGTTCCGAGAAAGCTCTCCCCCGTTGCATTGACGATTGCGATTCCGGCAATATTGCCGCGTACACGGTATGTGACGAATATGGAATTATTGTCCCAGACCGAGGTGCTGACATCGCCGTTTTCAATCCATGAGTACTTCTTTCTCATCTCTATGAGATCTCTGTACCAAATGAACATCTTCTCCTCGTCGGATCCCGGCTTCACGCTCTCCCAGTCTATGGCGTTGACACTGTCGGGGGACTTGTAGCTGTTGCTGTCTCCGTCCTTCGTGCGCATGATCTCCTCGCCCGAGAGCATGAACGGCATGCCGCGGCTTATCATGATGACGGCGGCTCCCAGCCTGTTCATCGCCTCTCTCTCCTCCTTCGTGCTCCCGGGAGAAGAGAGACTGAGCTTGTCCCATAGCGTGTTGTTGTCATGTGCCGACATGTAGTTGACGACCATGGCATTCTTTACCGACCAGGTCGATGCAGAGGAGAGAGTGCCGCCCTTTATGCCGAATGCAACCTTCTCGGCGTTATCCTTAGTAACAGCCCCGCTGATGAAGCCCTTTCCCGAGGACGTGAAGACACTTCCCTTGAGTCCGTCGCGGATCACATCGTTGAATACCGCAATGCCTCCGGCAGCGCCGGATGTGGCCTTTATTTTCGAAATGTTGGCCTGGGTGGCAAGAAGGGATGAAGGATACGCGCAGTTTCCACCGCTCCAGCCCTCGCCGTAGATGAGGCACCCGGGATTGACAGAATGCAGTGCCTTCTCAATTTCTGCCATCGTTTCTGTATCATGAATCCCCATGAGGTCGAATCTGAAACCGTCCAGATGATACTCCGTCATCCAGTACGTGAGACTGTCGATCATGTACTTGCGGAACATGGATCTGTTCGAGGCCGTCTCGTTTCCGCAGCCGCTTCCGTTGGAGTTCGTTCCTTCCGGCGTATAGCGGTAATAGTAGTACGGAACAATCCTGTTGAGTGAGGAATCGCCCTCATATGTGTGGTTGTAGACCACATCCATCACGACTCCTATGCCGTTCTCGTGGAGGCTCTGCACCATCCTTTTGAACTCTTTTATCCTCACTTCCCCGTGATAGGGATCTGTTGAATAGCTTCCCTCCGGAACATTGTAATTCTTCGGATCATAGCCCCAGTTATATGACGCATCAGGGTCGGATTCATCGACAGTTGCATAGTCAAATACCGGCATGAGCTGGACATGTGTGATTCCGAGCGCCTTCAGATAATCGATTCCCGTCGGGAACCCCGAGGAATTGAGAAGCCCCGTTTCCGTGAAGGCAAGGTACTTCCCCCTGTAGGAGCTCTTTTCATTATTGATGGAGAAATCCCTTACGTGGGTCTCCCACACGACTGCGTCGGAGTATGACGAAATAGTGTCGATATATGCATCGTTATCGAAGCCTTCGGGATTCGTGAGTGAAAGATCGACGACCATCCCCCTGTTGCCGTTGACGCCCGTTGTCCTTGCATACGGATCAACAGCCTCGGCAGTCCCGGCGGCCGTGGTGACCGTATATGTATAGTACGTTCCGTGCCCGCATTCAGCTTCGGCCTCCCATACGCCCTTATCTCCCTTCGTCATATCGAGGGAAAGGTACGCATCCCCGTCCTTTCCGTCGGTAAAGAGATTGAGAACAACGCGCCTTGCCGTCGGTGCCCATACCTTGAAGACAGTCCTGTCACCATTGATTACAGAGCCCAGGTCATCACCCTCATACGTGTAGTCCCGGGCGAATCTCTCTGTATCGAATATACCGTTCGGAACGATTTCCTTTTCTCCGTATCCGTCTATCTCAAGGGTATAACTCCCAGATATGTCCATCTCGCCCCTGAGCTTTATCGTGCCGTCGGCATTCAAACTCTCAATTTCCATGTAATCACCATTTATATCCTTTATTTTAAAAGAATTCTCATCAGTTAAATCAGCAGACGGGGATACTGACCAGCTAACCCTGTTCCAGTCATCCATCGAAGCAAGGAGGAAAACTCTGATCGGAACCAGTGTCTCCCCGCCGTCCTCTGACGTATACTGCAGGGCGTCACCCGTCCTGAGATAGATCTCGGTTACCTTCCCCGTGACATATGCAAAGCGGTCGTCGGCCCAGTCCTTTACAGCGCTTCCCCAGTTTGAGCCGCCGGGGTTGCTGCACGATGTGCGGACTATGAAGCCGATCTTCGCCGTGTCGCAAGGAACGTCAACGGAGCACGTAAAGCCGTATGAACACTCTTCAAAAAGATAACCCGAGCCGTCCCTTCCGCTCCACCATATCCACATGTCGGACGTGGAGACGTCACCATTACCCTGCCAGTAGAAGACTATGCGGTTGAAGCCGTCCGGAACGCCGCCGGAAGGATCGGTGACAACGGCTGTGGTACTGCATCCGGAAAAGAGAATAATCAGCAGCAGAAAAGCTGAGGCAATCGAAGTGAAATGTCTTCCTGTCCCTTCCATAACGCCAATTGTAACACGGTTTACAAACAAAGAAAGGATGATTTTTCATTTATTACGGACAGCCCTTCATCTTTACTGATACGGAAAGCGGGGTTATTATATCTGTAACTTTAAAAAATACATATTATATGAGGTCTGTCAATGGATGGTCTGTTCATAATCGCAGTTCACGCTCTTGTCTATCTCTCCCACACAGGAGTTTTCACATCGAGCAGGGAACTTGGCGGGAACATCTGCACGAACAGTGCAAGGATAAGGAAAGTCATGTCGAAGCTTTCGGACGCCGGACTCGTGGAGACGAGGAAGGGAAAATGCGGCGGCTACAGGATAAACGGGGACACGGGGAGAATAACCCTCCGCACTGTTGCAGAGGCATTGAAAACATCGTTCGCCTCCCCTTCATGGGAAAGCCGGGACTACGACAGGGAGTGCCTTATCTCGACGCACATGAAGGATGAGATGGAGGATCTCGGACGGAAAATGGACGGTGTTCTCTACTCCTTCCTCGGCGGTATCACGATCTGCGATATCGAGAAGGACATCATGACCAGATACAGAAGCGGAGAAGACAGATGGAGGTTCCAGTGAAAAATATGGAGAGAGCAAAGTCGGGAACGAGAGTGAGTAGAATTCCCGTTACCGTCATCGTTCTTCTCTTCATTCTTTTCCCTCTCGCTGCACAGGGAAGAAGTGAAGAGACGAGAGAGACAAAAATAATGGAGGAACTGAAAATGGAAATGGAAAACAGCAGAGTAATCTACCTTGCAGGAGGTTGCTTCTGGGGACTTGAACTCCTGATGCAGAGCCTTGAGGGTGTAATCGACGCCGAAAGCGGCTATGCCAACGGCAGAAGTGCCGAAGAAGCATCGTACAAGACGATCAAGAAGGGAGGAACCGGCTTCAGGGAGACTGTGAAAGTCACATACGAGCCATCCGTCATCTCCCTTGAGAAAATTCTCTTCGCCTACTATTACGTCATTGATCCGACAGTAAGCAACAGACAGGGCAACGACGTGGGGGAGCAGTATCAGACGGGAATATACTACACAGATGAAGAATCGAAGACTGTAGTTGAAAGAATTACGGCAGTCGAACGGGGAAGGACGAAGAGGTTCTATGTCGAAACAGGTCCCCTCATCAATTTCTATCCAGCCGAGGAATACCATCAGGATTACCTTGTTAAGAATCCCGGAGGCTACTGTCACATTCCAAGAGATGAGATAAAACTCCTGTCATCCCTCAGAATAGACCCCGGTAAATACACAAAACCTGCAGACGAGATTATCAGGGAGTCTCTCTCGGATATGCAGTACGCAGTCACACAGAAGAGTGCAACGGAAAGACCCTTTGCCAACGAATACTGGAACAGCTTCGAAAGAGGAATCTATGTCGACATCGTCACAGGCGAGCCCCTCTTTTCGTCGCTTGACAAGTATGAAAGCTCATGCGGCTGGCCTGCATTCTCCTCTGTCATTGAAAAGCCTGCAGTAGTGGAGATCCCGGACACAAGCCACGGCATGGTACGCACCGAAGTCAGAAGCAGAGCGGGAGACAGCCATCTCGGCCACGTCTTCGAGGGCGACAGAGAGTCCCCCAGCGGCGTCAGATACTGCATAAACAGTGCCTCCCTCCGTTTCGTCCCTTATGAAAAGATGGAAGAGGAAGGCTACGGCTTTCTCATGGATATCTTCGACTGACACAAGCGCCGGAGAAATCTGCCGTATCGGAGAGGTCAGTATCTGTCCCTCCCGCAGCCGGCTGTAAAAGACCGGCATTGGCAATTCCCGGCCGGGAAAGGAGGCTATGTATATCATCAAAAAAAGAACCGGAATAAAGAAAAGTCTGCTCTTCTCAAACCTGTGTCAGGCGTATATCATTTATCATGTGTTACATCAAAGGGAGGCTGAGTGTGATTGAGAACAGAGATTTGTCCCTGCTTTATATGGATGGTACGTATGAGGGTTGTGTGCGCTGCGAATTCGACGGCTATCACCTCGTTGCTTATAAGATTCCTCATTCCGACTTCGGCAGGAAGAAACTCGATTGCGAGGTCGAGGCACTCTCGCATTCATCGATTTATATGCTGTTCGGCTGTGAAGACGGCAGACAGACAGTATATATAGGACAGGCCGCTTCGAGGAAAAACGGCAATGCCGCCCTGCAGCGCATTCAGGAACCCCACTCCAGCCACAGCTGGGATACGGCCGTCATCCTGACGACAAAGGACAACCATCTCGACAGATCTGCACTCTGTTTCCTTGAAAACCTATTCTACAACAAGGCAAAGAGTGCCGCTACGTTCACACTGGTCAATGCGGCGGAACCCTCTTCCGATCATTCCATAAAGGCAAGAGAAATCCGCATACTCGAGAAATATGCAGAGTATGTCACGCTCCTCGTGAGACAGCTCGGATACGACGTCTTCGGGGACACCGCCGCCGGACAGCATGAAAGAGGGAAAACAGACACGGCTCCGGATACAGAGAGAGGAATAACGAAAAGTGCGGAATCCGGTGAGAAGATTATTTTCTACTGCAGGAAAAGAGGAGCCCTCGCCTCCGGGTATCAGACAGATGACGGGTTTGTCGTAAGCAAAGGCAGTCTTCTGACGGCGATGGAAAGGACACCCTCATGTCCCGAGGGGGCAATCAAGGCTCTGAAGGAAGCGGAAAGCATTATCAGGGACAACAGGCTTATTGAAGATATCACATTCCGGACACCGTCAGCCGCTTCCAATTTCGTTCTCCAGTCCAGTACCAACGGTATGACAAGCTGGCAGACGGAGGACGGCACGACATACGGAGACTACTACAAGCTCACCCGCAGAGAAAGGAACTGAGATAAACCGGAAAGAGAGTGATTTCTCCATCCTTCCCGATGTCTTTCTGACTCAGAATACACGGTGAAGTAACCACATTATGATACTTAGAAATAAAAGCATCGATTGACGGATGCTCTTTTGTCCTCGAGCTCTTCACTTCCACCGGCATTGTTTTTGTCCCCCGGGCTATAAGAAAATCAATCTCGTATGCATGGGTGCTGTTTTCTTTCTTCTTTGTCATGTAATAGAGGTCCCTGCCACATGATGCAATTGCCTGTGCCACAGTGTTTTCATAAAGATAGCCGAGATTCGCAGGAAGTTTGTCAGAGAGCAGCTTCGAATACAGCACCGTGTCTGTCGTTCTCCCTGTCTTGAGTAAAAGCGAAACGAAAAGGCCTGTATCTGCCAGGTAAAGCTTGAACTTATCAAGATCCTTGCTCTGTGCAAATGCAACTTGAGGATCAAGGCAGTTGAAACACGGGAGTACCGTTCTCGAGTTTATCAGATTCGACAGCATTTCATAATCCGCAGTTCTACTCTTCTTTTTAATAGCATAGGCAATCGAATATCTTCTCGTATTGCGCGCAAGCTGTGCCGGAATGGAGTTATACATCATCGATACCTTACCGGATGGATCGATTTTAAAGAAATCCTCTTCGTACAAATCGATGATCATACGTTTCACAGCATCGATTTCTCTAGGCCCCTGTTTTTCGGTGTAAGCTTCAACAGCCTGCG
The DNA here is from genome assembly GCA_963626925.1 of Clostridium sp. AM49-4BH. GTDB lineage: Bacteria > Spirochaetota > Spirochaetia > Sphaerochaetales > Sphaerochaetaceae > Ornithospirochaeta. The sequence goes on along the minus strand of CAVFZO010000098.1, from coordinate 1,247 downwards.
GCATTCCCCCTACCATCATGTATATCCGATAATCATACATCAGCGCTCTGTTGACTGCCTCTCCGAGGGGTTTTCCTACTGTGTAAGCCTCTCTCAACAGAGGATAGGTATCTTTTCCTACTGCCCAGAGAAACTCTTCATAGTCCATCGGATAAACAGGAATTCTGTATTCTTCAGAAGGAATCACAATGCCTGATACATTCTTCCTGATTGAAAGAAGAGATCCTGTTTCTATGTAATCGTACCGGCCGTCTTTGACGAGATACTTTATCGCCTGACGGACCTTCGGTTGCAGTTGTATCTCATCAAATATGATTACAGACGCCCTCTCATGAAGTGTAATACCGGTGACAGCCTGAAGACGGAAGAAAAAAACATCCGGCTTTGAAACAGATGAAAAAACCTGCAGAAGTTCATCCGTAATATTTGCGAAATCAACCTTGATATAGCTTTTGTATTCCTTTTTTGCAAACTCTTCTGCAATCGTAGACTTTCCCACACGGCGCGGGCCTTCAAGCAGAGCGGCGTAACGGCCGTTGTATGTCTCTTTCCATTCTCTCAGCTGCAATATGGCTTTTCTCTTGAAAATCATTATTATGCCCATCCTTCAAGATAACAATATAGCCGAAACGCCCTCTCTTCAAGATAATTATGTTCGGAAAATGCCCATCCTTCAAGATAATCATACTTTTATTTCAGAAAAAAACGTCTGTACGGTATATTCCGTTAAGTCTGAAGGGCTTTTTCAGATTCACTGCAATCTTCAAATAGATCGTGTTGTAGAAACCTGACCAGTCACCGCTTGGAGAGGATAATCTGCTCCTGAGGATTCGTATCTGATTTCTCATATCCTGATATGGACTCCACCTCTGCTTCCTCTTCTATGATATTGAACTTCTCTCAGTCCCACTTGTAGCCGCAGAGAAAATAGTTGTTTCCAATTCCCTCTTCAAAGCGTTTTCTTATTGACCACAGTGTATTCTCACTCACGCTCCTCACTTCAGCTTCAGCAAAGGATGCAAGGAGTGTTAGTAGAAAATCCCCTTCTTTCGTGAGGATATCACTACCCATCCTCATGGTCTGGCGATTTCTCTGGCGATTTCTCTGTGTCGGAAATTGAACTCTTCTCACTTGCTCCAAAAAATGGAAATCCATCAGAAAAAGTGAACTACTCGGTAATAAATTACCAGAGCATCATGGCTGAGATTTCTCTCCCATGGGTGCGTCCATGACACCGCTACTGCTAT
>CAVFZO010000097.1:0-7767 GCA_963626925.1 Clostridium sp. AM49-4BH | reverse complement strand
TTTCACAACACTGAGCGAAGCTCTCGCATATATAGCGGATGAATCAAAAAAGGAAAAGATCGTTTTCTTCATTGATGAATACCCGTATCTTGTAAAGAGTCTCGGGAAAAAGGTTTCGTCAATTCTGCAGAACTATATCGATACATCTCTTTCCCTCTCCCGTCTGATGATCATTCTCTGCGGTTCCTCCGTCTCCTTCATGGAGGATGAAGTCCTATCCGGTGCAAACCCGCTTTACGGCAGAGCGAAACTGATCATGAAGCTTCTGCCGTTGAAATACTATGAAACAGCCCTCTGGTTCCCGCACTATTCACCTGAAGAAAAGGCGGTGCTGTACGGAGCGACGAACGGTATTCCGTACTATCTCAGCTGTATGAATCCGTCTCTTTCCCTAAAGGACAACCTGATCATGACTTTTTTCAGGCCGAATTCGATTCTTCTCTATGAGCAGGAGTTCATTCTCAGACAGGAGATATGCGACATCAGATCCTACCATGCCGTCCTTAATGCAATTGCAAACGGAAAGACGAAGTTCAACGAAATATGTGATTCAACCAGAATCAACCCGGGCTTTGTCCTGAAAATACTCACCTTCCTGAAGGAGCTGGGCTTTGTCGAGAAGACAGTTCCTGTCGGTGATAACGAGAACTCCAGGAAAGGTTTCTACTCGATTAAGGATCTCTATTTCAATTTCTGGTATTTCTTTGTCCAGAGATACATGACGGTTATCGAGCAGGATCTGATGGAGGAGAACTACGAAAGGCTTATAACGCCCCTTATGAATGATTACATGGGCAGGGTCTTCGAGAGGATATCGAGAGAATACCTTATGTACAAGGCACAGCTTGCCTTCCCCCTGAAGGATATCGGGTCATGGTGGGGAACCGACAATGTGAAAAAGAAATCAATTGAGATAGATATCATTGCTCATTCGGCCCTCGATTCAGAAGTGATAATCGGTTCCTGTAAGTTCACAAACCATCCGGTCGATACCGACGAATACGAGCTGATGTATGACTATTCAAAGAGTCTCGCCGGCAGAAACGATATCTCATTCTGGTTCTTCTCCAAAAGCGGATTCACCGATGAAATGAGAAAGCTTGAATGTAAAAGGATAAGACTTGTCCCGATTGATGATATGTACTTACCTCACGTAGATCCGTACAGAACTACTTCATAAACTCTGCCACCAGCGGATGGAGGCGTCTCTTCACCTCCTCCTTACGGGTGTTGATTATCCTGCGGTTCTCCTCGAAGAGGTTGCGGCCGCGACTGTCTATCGAGACGACGAGAGGCCCGAACTCCCGCACTTCACATACCCAGATCATCTCGGACATACTGAGCTCCTCCCAGTGGTGTTCCTTAATCTGGAGAACCTCTTCGGCAGCCGTAACGGCACAGCCTGCAGGAAAGACGCAGTGGATGGCGCCGAAATCTGTGCAGGCACGCTCCGTGTTCTCCTTCATGCCGCCCTTGCCGATGATGACTCTCACTCCCGTCTTCTTCACAAACTCGTATTCGAACTTCTCCATCCTCATACTTGTCGTGGGTCCGCATGCAATCATTTCAAAGCTTCCGTCATCTCTTTTCCTGACTATCGGCCCCGCATGATAGAGTACCCTGTCCCTGAGGTCGTACGGAAGTGCAATGCCGTCGAAGACGACACGGCGGTGCACAGAGTCACGGCATGTCATGAGGTCTCCCTCAAGCCAGATGATGTCGCCCGCATTTATATCCTCGATGTCCTCCCGCTTTATCGGAGTGACGAGAATCTTTCTCTCTCCTCTAAGCTCTACCATCGTCGTCTCCTTCATATATGAACCCCGGATGAGTCTCACTAACCACGGAGAGGTCATCCGTAATCTTTATACTCCCACGTCTGAAACTCCAGCAGCCGTAGGCTACCGCAACGCCGAGCGTTGCCGGGTGACGTGCGCCCGCAACGATGTTGACTCCCATCACGCTCCTTTTGCCCCCGAGTCCCTGCGGCCCGATATTGAGGGTGTTGAGCGCTTCTTCCAGGAGCCTCTCCATTCTTGCTACCTTCCCGTTTCCACTGTGCGACCCCACACCTCTCATCAGGGCCTTCTTTGCATTGAGGGCCGCTGTCTCGCTGCTGTTGCCTGTGCCCACTCCGACAAAGAGTGGCGGACATGCATTGGGACCGTACTCTGCAGTCCGGTCTATGACGAAGTCGACGATTCCTTCATAGCCCTCGCCCGGCATCAGAACCTGTGCCGCCCCCGGAAGCGAGCATCCCCCTCCTGCAGCATATGCATAGATGATGCAGTCGCTCTTCTCCGGGATTATATCCCACCAGATGGTCGGAGCGCCGGAGGCAATGTTATTTCCTGTATTGTATTCGTCGAATGTCTCGACTGTGTTGGGCCTCAGGGGAAGCGTGAGTGTGCTCTTCCTGACAGCTTCCTTCAGAGATTCCTCAAGAACGGAAAGCCCGGGGAATGAGGAGCCGCACTTCACCCAGAACTGGATGACGCCCGTGTCCTGACAGGACGGACGGGAGAGATCATATGCCCTTTTCTGGTTATTCCTCATTGCTTCGTAGAGCGCCTTCTGTAGAGGAGCCGTCTCACTCTCTTCCAGTTCTGTGAGTTTTCTCTCAACATCGTCGGGGAGGACGATTTCCATGTAGTTTATGAATGACGAGACTATGTCTCTCAGTCCCGCCCTGATTTCTTCTCTTTCCATCCTCTCCATGATACATCCCTCCCAAAGGTATGGGTAGAGCAGAATGCCTTCTCCCGGCAGATCTTCAATACCCGGTGTCCGGAGCGTCCTGATTATGAGAGTTTTCCGTCCGTTGACGATAAAGGCAGCCCGGTCCGGACTGCCTCTAACAAAGGAGCTCTAATGGTTACTTAATGAACTTCACCTCGGGATAGATCTCCTTCCTGGCCTCTTCCTTACGTTCGTTGAAGATGATCTTGTTCTCTTCGAAGAGATTTCTTCCTTCAGTGTCAATCGATACGATAAGAGGTCCGAACTCGTGCACATCACAGCACCAGAGCGTCTCCGGCATACCCAGTTCATCCCAGTGATGTTCCTTTATCCTGACGACCTCTGTCGCCGCAACGACGGCGCAGCCTGCTGGAAAGACGCAGTGGATGGCGCCGAACTCGGAACATGCACGCTCGGTATTCTCCTTCATGCCGCCCTTTCCGACGATGACTCTCACGCCCGTCTCCTTCACAAACTCGTACTCGAACTTCTCCATCCTCATACTTGTTGTCGGGCCGATCGATACCATCTCGTATTCGTCTTCTGTGCCTTCCTTCTTTCTGACGATGGGGCCTGCATGGAAGATGGCCTTTCCTCTTATATCATAAGGGAGGGCCCTGCCGTATTCGATGAGACGGCGGTGTGCAACGTCACGGCATGTCATTAAATCTCCGTCGAGCCAGACGATGTCGCCGATTCTGATATTCTCGAGATCTTCTCTCGTCAGGGGTGTTATGAGGACCTTTTTTCCGTTTCTGATTTCTACCATTTTCTTCCTCCTCAGCCTTTGAACGCAGAATGTGTGTCACACGTCCAGTCCAGAGCGGCATCCACTACGATATGACCGCGTCTGTGACTCCAGCAGCCGACATTGACTGCAACTCCGATAGTCGACGGGTGCCGTGCACTGTTCTCGATGTTGACCCCCAGCACCGATGCTCTTCCGCCCATGCCCTGCGGTCCGAGCCCTATTCTGTTGATCCCCTCCTCCAGGAGTCTCTCCATCTTCGCCGCATTGGCATTCTCGTTATGCGATCCGATTGGTCTCATCAGGGCTTTCTTCGACAAGAGTGCCGCAGTCTCGACGCTTGTCGCAACTCCGACTCCCACAAGAAGCGGAGGACATGCATTGAGGCCGTAGGATGTCATCTGATCGAGGACGAAGTCCGTGATACCTTCGTAGCCAGCGCCGGGCATCAGGACCATCGCCTTTCCCGGAAGCGTACATCCGCCGCCCGCCATATATGAGTAGATCTCGCACTTGTCACAGTTCGGGACGATGTCCCAGAAGACTGTCGGGGTTCCCTTTCCGACATTCCTCTTCGTGTTGTACTCATCGAAGGTTTCGACTGAGTTGTGTCTCAGCGGCGCCGTGAAGGTACTCTGTACGACAGCCTCTTTCAGGAGAGCCTCTAGCTCGTCGATGAGAGGGAACTTTGTTCCGCACTTGACCCAGAACTGTATGACGCCTGTGTCCTGGCACGAAGGCCTGTCGAGGGCAAGGGCAAGCTCCTGGTTCTTCGTCATCGTCTCATAGATTACCCGGGCAAGTTTTCCGTCCTCTTTTTCACCCAGTTCTCTGAGCTTTACCTTTACATCATCGGGAAGGACCTTTCCTGTGTAGGTGACAAAGTCGGCAACAAGGTCGGTCAGTCTTTTTACCATTTCTTCTTTATTCATAGTCTATTTTCTCCTTATCAGCTGGGATAGAACGGGAAGAATATCGGACAGAGGATGAGAACGACAACGAAAGATACCAGGATAAGCGGGAAGCCGCCCTTCACGTAATCCTTGAACCTGTAGCCTCCGAGTCCGACAACCATTGTATTTGCAGGCATTCCGATAGGGGTTGCATAGGCACAGGAGCATGCGATGACTGTGCATATGACGACACTTCTCGGGTCTGCTCCGAGTGTCTTTGCAAGGGAGGTTGCTATCGGGAGCATGAGGGCCGTCGTTGCGGTGTTGCTCATGAAGTTCGTGATTGTACAGCCGACAATGAAGATTGCGATGAGTATGACTATAGGGCTGGGATTGGAGCCGAGTATCTTCACGATGCTCTCAGCCACAGTGTCACCCGCTCCTGTCTTCTCAAGCGCCTTCGAAAGAGCTAGCGAGCCTCCAAACAGGAATATAACCTTGAGGTCTATGGACTTCAGTGCGGCCTTCTCGCTGATTACTCCTGTAAGAACGAGGAAACATGCAGCAACGCATGCGGTGACCTGCAGCTTGATTCCGATCCTGTCCTCGAAGATCATTGCGAATATGCAGACGATGAGAACGACGAGGGACGTTATCTGCTTCCACTTCGGGACATCCTCCTTCGGGCCTACATCTTCGGCAAGTTCCTCACTTGTCGTATCGGGAAGGAGTTTGTAGCCGAAAACGCCGTAAAATACGATGCCGGCTATAATCATCGGAAGTGCAACAGGAGCATACATGAAGAACGATGTCTTTGCACCCATCTCCTGGAGAGCATTGACGCCCATGAGGTTACCCGGTGCGCCGATTATTGAAAGATTCCCCCCGAGTGCTGCGGCGAAGACGAGCGGCATCAGGAGCTTTCCCCTCTTGAATCCCGATTCGTCGGCGATTGCACAGACGACGGGAATGAGAACTGCGGCCGTTCCCGTGTTGGACAGAAAGCCGCTCATGAGACAGACGATGCTCATGACAGCTACGATGAGCATCCTCTCGCTCTTTGCAAAGCGCGTGACGAGGCGTCCTATCTTATTGGCCATCCCCGTTTCGAAGAGAGCCTGTCCGACTACGAACATTCCCACACAGAGTATGACGTTCGAATTCACGAAGCCCGCGAATGCTTCAGATACAGTCAGCACCCCCGTAAGATTGAGTAACAGACATACGATACACGATGTCAGGCCAAGTGGTATCTTCTCAAGGATGAACATCACTATGGCAAAGAGCAGCAGTAGGAGCGTTATTGTTACATGGCTCATTGTTTCCTCTCCTTTTTTTGTTGATGGCTCATTCTAGGTGTGGATTACCGGATAAGTAAATTTTATAATACTAATAGCCTTATAAGAAAAACTAATAATATTGAAGGCTCCACGGAGACAATGCAGAATGGAAAAAGGGACAAGGATAAGCGGAAGAATGACAGTCACACAGCTGAATTATTTTGTATCCGTATGCAGGACAAAGAGCATAAGCAGGGCCAGCAGTGAGTGCTTCGTCACCCAGCCTGCGATATCTCTTGCGATACGGGAGCTTGAGAAGGAGTTCGGCGTCATCCTCTTCTACCGCAGGGGCAGCAAACTTACTCTTACCAGGGAGGGCGAAAAGCTTTACAGCAGGGCGACAGAGCTCCTCGGACTCTATGAAGAGCTCGAGAACGAGATGAGTGCCGTCAGGCATAACCGCATCCCGCTGAGACTCGGGATTGCTCCGCTTCTGAGCATTGTCTACTTTCCCCGCCTTATAAACGAACTCAGGAAGGTCTATCCCGAGATATCGATCACGCTCTTCGAGTACGGCTCCAACAGAGCGCACGAGCTTGTCTACAACGACGAACTAGATTTCGCACTTGTGAACATGGAATTCTACGATATAGACAAATTCAACAGGCTGCCCCTTGCCGAGGACAGGCTTCTCTTCTATGTCTCGAAGAACCACCCGCTTGCCGGAAGAAAGAGTGTCTCTGTCGAAGACCTCAGAGAAACTCCCCTTGCCCTCTTCAATGTGGACAGCGTACAGAACAGACTCATAAGACAGCGCTTCGAAACACTGAACATAAGACCGGATATCGTAATGCACGTCTCTCAGCTCATGACAATCCGGAAGTTCCTGGACGAAGGAAAAGTCGGCGCATTCCTCTTCGAGAGCCTTTGCGGGGAGCTCGGAGGCTACAAGGCAATCGAAGTTGATCCTCCCCTTCCGATCAAGGTCGGTTTCATCTGGAAGAAGGGGAAATACATCACCTCTGACATGAAGAAGTTCCTTACTTTCATTGATTCCATAGTCAAAAAAGAGAGTAGTGATGAAAAAAGATAAAATTTGTGTACAGAGCAATTTCTGACTGTACATATTACATATCCATTCTCATTTTCAGGTTCCACTTCCGTATACATCAGAATCACGAAGCTTTTTCGAAGAGCCTCCAAACCTCGTTTTTGACAAAAAAGGGTAGTTCCCGCGCTATATATAATAGTAGGAGTCAACTATCCATGTGTATAAAGAAAACCAAAAGCAACAAAGAAGACGAGATGCCGATGCCGAAGCACGATGTAAAGGACACGCTTTTCGCCTTCATCATCAGAAAGAAGAAATACCTTCTCGAGCTCTACAAATCGATTCATCCGGAGGATACCGGTGTAAGGGAAGACGAGGTCGAACTCGTCAATATCGCACCGCTGTTTTATCCGTCGCTGATGAACGACTGCTCGTTTCTTGTCAGAAACAGACTTCTTGTTCTCATTGAAGCCCAGTCAACATGGACAGAGAACATAAAGCACAGGCTTATGGAATACTATGTTCAGATGTACAAAACGATTATTCCGGAGTTCGATAAAAGGAAATATCACGGAGCAGACATAAACATGCCCGATTTCGAGTTCAATGTCTTCTACACGGGAAGCCAGAGGGTCGATAAGCAGCTTTACATCACAGAAAACCGTCCGGGAGCAGATATGGATTTCAGGAGGCCGTATATTCCTGTCAACGTATATACGCGTTATAATATAAGCGGGTTTGCGAAGCAGTTCTTTGATTTTGTTCATCTTTATGATAAAATTTCCAGGGAAATCGGAAGAGACCATAGAGCTGTAGAGGAAACGATAAAAAGGTGTCTTGAAGAGAATATACTCTGTGAGCTCCTGTCGGAGCATCTGTATGAGGTGGAGAAGTTCATGGAAGACTACAACGCTGAACTTATCAAAATCTGGGTTGATGATACCATAAGGGAAGAAATTGACTCTCAGAAAGAGACTCTCCTCGCACAGGGGGAAGCCATAGGAAAGGCGGAAGGCATCGCAGTTGGAAAGGCGGAAGGTATCTCCATCGGAAGGG
>CAVFZO010000096.1:0-7810 GCA_963626925.1 Clostridium sp. AM49-4BH | reverse complement strand
GATAAGGAAGCATAATGAAGATGAATGCAAATCGAAAATCAGGATGCCTGACCTGAAGCTGATAGTCACGGGAACCCGGTACGGATACAGGCGAAGTGACGGAGTGTTTGTAATCCCGATCGGCTGTCTCAAAGATTAACAAGGCGCGAAAGGGTTTATCTTTCATCGACGGCAGAGGACCTGAGTGTATGGAATGATATAGGCGGAGAAAAGTCGCGACAGTGTCGCGACAATTTCAAAGACTTATTGTGTAAGGAGTTATCAGTTTATATGATGGCATCCGGAGTCATTATTTGTTCTCGTCCCTGTCAGTGAAATCCTCAAGTTTGTTCTCCCTGTATCCACGCTGATTGAGCATCTCTCTGGCATTGCTGATAGCCTTTGACAGTTTCTTCTCGAGAATCTCCTTTGAAGGCATCTTTGTGAGGTACTGTCCAACATGGATGTTTCCTTCGTTGAGCTCCATCAGTTCTATCGTTTCCTGTGATTTGTCTGCACACAGAATCAGTGCGACGGGAGATTCTTCATCCTTTGTTCTTTCATACTTGTCAAGCCATCTCAGGTAGAGCTCGACCTGTCCCTTGTATGAGGGTTCGAATTCCCCGAGTTTCAGTTCAACAAGGACCAGTCTGCGCAGAGTACGGTGGAAGAAGAGAAGATCCATGTAGTAGTCCTTTCCGTCCAGGACGAAGTGCTTCTGCCTGGCGAGAAAGGCGAAATCGAATCCCATTTCGAGAATGAATTTCTCAAGCTCGTCCAGTATGGTGTTCTCCAGATCCTTCCCGGCATAAGTATCCTTGAGTCCCAGAAAGTCCAGGATGTACGGATCCCTGTAGAACATATCGAGAGACATCTTCTTCTCGTCTCTCTGCCGGGCAATATCGTGGGCAATCGTTTCTTCCGGCTTTCTCGATATGGCTGTCCTCTCATACAGCATGCTTTTCTTGCGTTCACGCAGTGTGCGTACGCTCCAGTTTTCGTTGCGGCACATAACGGCATAGAAATCTCTTTTCTGCTTATCTTCTATGGAGATCAGTTCTATGAAATGGGACCATGTCAACTGTTGCGACAGTGTCGCGACTTTTTCAGCTTCGGGAAATTCCCTGTAGAATTGAACCATTCTGAAGACAGCGGACCTGTCATATCCTCTTCCGTACTGCTCGGTAAGACTCAGGCTTATTTCCTCGATAATCTCCTTGCCGTATTCGGGTTTCTCTTTTTCAAGAACATCTTCAACGATAAGTCGACCGATTTCCCAGGACATCATAAGCTGTGCGTTGTTCAATGCTATTTTTGCATTCGTTCTTTTCTGTTCAATGATTGAGGAAATCCTCTTGAGAATACCGGAATATTTCGCTGGTAACTGTACTTGCTTCATCTGAATTTTCCTCCATAAAAGTTGTGATACTGTCGTGACTTTTTCAAAGGCTTATCTTGTAATGAGTTATCCGCTATTGACTATATCTGGCGGTCAGCTATGGCTCGACGCTATCTGCAGCACGTCCATCGGGCAGACCTGGACACATCTGCCGCAGGCGATGCACTTCGTCGTCTGTCTCGTTACGGGTGACGTTACCATTACATGCACCGGACAGACTTTGCGGCACTCTCCGCACCCTGTGCAGAGTTTTTTGTCTATTGTCCATACACCGGAGGGAAGCTGCCTGATAGCACCTGTCGGACATACCGTTGCGCATTTTCCGCACTGGAGGCATACCACAGGCTTCCAGTCCCCGTTCTTCTCATCGATTCTGAGGGCGCTCGTGCGTCTGTCCTTTTCCTTGTAGAACATCTCCGAACACGCCCTGACACACTCAAGGCATCCTATGCATTTCACACCCGGATTGACGAAGAGTCTCTTTCCCTTCTGCAGTATCTTCTTATCGCTCGGACGGAGGAGGTAGGGGGTGCTCAGAAGAGGAAGTTCGTGATGAAGCACGTGATCCCAGTGGTAATAGGCGTTGCTGATTGCAGGGGCCGTCGGAATCGAGGTGATTTCGCCGATTCCTATTGCGCCGCTCGATATCTTGAGGCCGGGCTTTTCGACTATGATTGATGTTATCTTCGGAAGCTCGTCTGCTCTGAAGAGCCCGAGGGAACCGTATTTCTCGATTGGCCTGCAGTTTTCGACACGGTAGCGCTCCCTCAGGGCATAGCCCATTCCCATTACGACGCCGCCCTCTATCTGGCCCTCGACATTCGTCGGGTTGATTGCACGTCCGACATCATGTGCCGCAACCATTTCCGCAATCGTACCGTCATCGTTGAGGATACAGAGCTGCGTTGCATAGCCGTAGGCTACATGGCTTACGGGGTGGGGGACGGGGGATCCCAGCTTGTCGGTCTTCGCAAGATATTCGGCATAGAACTCTTCGCCCTCCATCTCAGAGAGTGTCTTTGTCTCAAGGGCTTCTCTGAGCATGTTTGCCGCGCGTCTTGCAGCTTCACCTGTGACTGTTGTGTGACGGCTTCCGCTTGTCGTGCCGCTGTCGGGGTCGTTTGTCGATGCCTTCTCGACTATGATGAGGTTCTCGTCAAGTCCTGTAATATCTGCTGTGATCATCTTGAGGACCGTCCAGAGTCCCTGCCCGATACATGAGCCTGCAGAGTGCACATGAACCTTTCCGTCCTTTATGACGAGCCTTACTCTTCCCCAGTCGGGAAGTCCCACACCGACTCCGGCATTCTTCATTGCACATGCAATGCCCTTTATCTTGGCTTTGTCGTACTTGTCCTTTACGGCAAGGAGTGTCTCCACAAGCCCTGTCGAATCATCGGCCGTCTGGCCGTTCGGGAGCTCCTGTCCCGGCCTTATGGCATTTATGTATCTGATATCCCATTCGCTTATTCCGACCATGCGTGCAAGGGAATTGAGCATGTTCTCGATAGCAAAGCATGTCTGTGTGACACCGAAGCCGCGGAAGGCTCCCGCAGGGGGATTGTTGGTGTAGTATGCATAGCCGTCAATCTGGAAGTTCTGGTAGTTGTACGGTCCGGAAGCATGGGTGCATGCTCTCTCGAGTACAGGGCCTCCGAGGGACATGTATGCTCCCGTATCTGCAACAACCTTCGCCTTGACGCCCTGTATTCTTCCCGTTTTGTCGACTCCGACTGTGAAGTCCATCTCCATGGGATGGCGCTTCGGGTGGAAGAGTATGGACTCGGTTCGTGTGAGTTTCATCTTCACAGGGCGCTTCAACAGGTATGCGGCAAGCGCCGAAAGGTGCTGTACCGTCACATCCTCCTTTCCTCCGAAGCCTCCTCCGACAAGGCAGTTCTCCACTTCGACCTTGTCAAACGGTAGTCCGAGGAACGGGGCCGTCTCATGAAGTGTGTCGTAGACGCCCTGGTCTGTGGAGTATATCTTCACTCCGTCGTCTCCCTTCGGAATGGAAAGGGCACACTCGGGCTCTAAAAATGCGTGCTCGGTAAACGGTGTGGAGAAGTGTGCAGTGTATACGTAGTCGCTTTTCGCGATAGCTTCCTCTACATTCCCCCTTGCGACATGCTTTTCAACTGCAAGGTTTCCCGGAGAGTTCTCATGAACGAGCGGGGCTCCTTCCTTCATTGCCCCGGCGGGACTGTCCACAAAGGGAAGGGGGTCATACTCAACCTTGACAAGTTTCTTTGCCTTCTCTATGTCTTCTATAGTCTCACCGACGACGAGTGCGACCGGGTCACCCAGGAAGCGTGTAATCTCCCCGACGTCGACGATGGCATTCCAGTCCTTGGAGATGTGGCCGACAACCTTGCTGCCCGGAACATCCTTTGCCGTGAATATCTTCACGATGCCCCTCTGTTTTTCCGCTTCTGCTATATCGAGGGAAAGGACCCTGGCACGGGGGTATCTGCTGCGGACACAGGAAGCGTGAAGCATACCGGGGACATACAGATCATCGGGATAGATTCCCGTTCCCGTGACCTTCTCCCTGACGTCTACTCTGTGAACACGCTCTCCGATTCTCCATTTGACGTCGCCGCTCTTTATTGTGCCGTCGCCCCTCAGAATCTCCGCCGCGATTTCTACAGCCTTCACAATCTTGACGTAGCCGGTGCAGCGGCAGATGTTGTTTCTGATAGCGTGTCTTATTTCCTTTTCATCGGGATTAAGGTTCTTATCCAGGAGGGCCTTTGCACACATCACCATTCCCGGGATGCAGAAACCGCACTGCACGGCACCGGCTTCACCGAATGCATATGTATAGATGTCCTTCTCCTCATCGGAGAGACCTTCCGTTGTGAGTATTGTCTTACCGTCTACGCTTCCGGTAGTGTGTGTACATGCCTTGACGGCCTCCCCGTCGATGATGACTGTGCATGTCCCGCATGCACCTTCACTGCATCCGTCCTTGACGGAGGTTAAATGAAGCTCATCCCTGAGATATCTCAGGAGACTCATATTCTTTTCTACAACTACCTGATTTCCATTAAGAACAAATGAAGACATAATTGCGTTCTCCTCAGTCTACACGATCTGCGTAAAAAGGAGGCCCCTTAGCTTCTGTCCTTGTTGAGGCGCAGCGGTCTGTGATACCAACCTGTTTTTTAATTGTCCCAGTCTTTCGGCGTTTTGTAAAGCAATAATTCTCAGTCGAATTTTACCACAAGTTCCTTCCTGTCCGTCTCCAGGTGCTTATATTTCACACCCGCGGCGTCGAACATTCTTCTCGAAGCACGCGAGGCATCGCTCTCGCGGTACTTGTCGGAAAGGTAATAGACTTCCTTAATCCCGCTCTGTATCACAGCCTTCGCACATTCGTTGCATGGAAAGAGTGCGACGTAGAGCGTTGCTCCCTTCAGGCGTGCCGGGTCGCAGGAATTGAGGATGGCATTGAGCTCGGCATGACAGACGTACGGATACTTCGTCTGAGACCAGTCGCCGCTTCTTGCCCAGGGCAGGTCGTCATCGCTGCATCCCGAGGGAAATCCGTTGTAGCCGACGCCGATGATCTTTCTGTCTTCAGATACGATGCATGCCCCCACCTGTGTATTTGGATCCTTGCTCCGCATTGATGAGAGCACGGCCACTCCCATGAAGTATTCATCCCAGCTTATATAGTCCTGTCGTTTGTCGCTCATATCTAACTCCTTTTTTCCATTATACAGAAGAAGGAAGGGATGGGAAGAAGAAAAACTTTCCGTTTCTGCTTTCCGCATATTATTATTCTAAAAGGGGTATACCATGAGCAGACTTACTAAGCTTGCACTTGAACAGTCACTGAAGAATCTACTTCTCAAGAAGAGCCTGGCACACATAACGGTGACGGACATAACCGAGGACTGCGGAATAAGCAGGATGACCTTCTACTATCATTTCAAGGATGTATACGACCTTGTCGAATGGTCATGCCGTGAGGATGCAGCACATGCCCTGGAGGGCAAGAAGCACTACGACAACTGGCAGGAGGGCTTTCTCCAGATATTCGAGGCCGTGAAGGAGAACAAGCCCTTCATACTCAACGTCTATCACTCCGTCAGCAGGGAGCAGATCGAGAACTATCTCTTCTCCCTCACATTCGACCTTCTGAAGGGTGTTGTCGAAGAGGAGGCGAAGGGGATGGTCGTGAGGGAGGAGGACAAGAATTTCATCGCCAACACATATAAGTATGCCTTCGTCGGCGTCATGCTTGACTGGATCAACCGTGACATGCTCCAGGACCCGGAGGAGATCATCTCCGCCCTCGACAAGGTTGTCAGAGGCGGCTTCAGGAGCGCTCTCGAGCGCTTCCGTGTCGGATGATTTTCTTACACTTTTCCCTCTTTGATTAAAATTTGAACACGAACCGGATGTTGTAAATTTGCGCCTCCGTCTTTTTCGGTTATCAATTGGGTAACGAAAGAAAATAAAAGTACGGAGGTACGGAAATATGTATTATTCAAGCGGTAACTATGAAGCATTCGCACGCCCCAAGAAACCGGAAGGCGTCGACAGAAAGTCGGCCTACATCGTAGGAAGCGGACTGGCGGCACTCACTGCTGCATGCTATCTCGTGAGAGACGGCCAGATGAAGGGCGAGAGAGTCCACATCCTTGAGAAAGGACAGACGGCAGGCGGAGCATGCGACGGCTGGAAGTTCGAGAACGTTGGCTATGTAATGCGCGGCGGCAGGGAGATGGACAACCACTTTGAAGTAATGTGGGACCTCTTCAGAAGCATCCCGTCAATCGAGACCGAGGGCGTCAGCGTACTCGATGAGTACTACTGGCTTAACAAGGAAGACCCGAACTACTCGCTCTGCAGAGCGACTGTCAACAGGGGCGAGGATGCCCACACAGACGGTAAGTTCGACATCTCGGACAAGGGTGCCATGGAGATCATGAAGCTCTTCTTCACACCCAACGAGGAGCTTCAGGACAAGAAGATTACGGACTACTTCGATGAAGAGGTGCTCAACTCCAACTTCTGGCTCTACTGGAGGACGATGTTCGCATTCGAAAACTGGCACAGCGCTCTCGAGATGAAGCTTTATATCCAGCGCTTCATCCATCATATCGGGGGACTTCCGGATTTCAAGGCTCTCAGATTCACGAAGTACAACCAGTATGAATCGATGATTCTTCCTATGGTGAAGTATCTCGAGGAGAGAGGCGTTGTTTTCCACTTCGGCGTACAGGTTACGAATGTCGAGTTCGAGTGCACACCGAAGAAGAAGGTCGCAAAGAGAATCGACGTCATAGCAGAGGGTAAGAGGGACAAAATCGACCTTACGGAGAACGACCTTGTTTTCATCACCAACGGCGGCTGTGTCGAGAACTCCACGATGGGAAGCCAGAACGAGAAGGCTCAGTACAATACCGAGATCAAGGAAGGCGGCGGCTGGGATATGTGGCGTAAGATTGCACGCCAGGATCCTTCCTTCGGCCATCCGGACAAGTTCATCCACAACCCCGAGGAGACGAACTGGATGAGTGCGACAGTCGAGACTCTCGACGACAGGATTCTTCCTTATATAAGGAACATCTGCAAGCGTGATCCGCTTTCGGGAAAGGTCGTCACAGGCGGTATTGTGACAGTCAAGGATTCCTCATGGCTCATGAGCTGGACAGTAAACCGTCAGCCTCAGTTCAGAGAGCAGCCCAAGGATCACTGTCTCGTCTGGGTATACTCGCTCTTTACTGATAAGAATGGTGACTATATCAAGAAACCGATGAGGGAGTGCACAGGAAAGGAAATCTGCGAGGAATGGCTCTATCATCTCGGAGTACCCGAGAACCAGATCGAGGAGCTTGCCTCAAAGAGTGCGAACACAGTGCCTGTCATGATGCCGTACATCGACGCATTCTTCATGCCGCGCTCCTACGGTGACAGACCCGACGTCGTACCCGAAGGCGCAGTCAACTTTGCATTCCTGGGACAGTTTGCCGAGACGAAGAGGGACACAATCTTCACAACCGAGTATTCGATGAGAACCGGTATGGAGGCTGTCTACACACTACTCAACATCGACAGGGGCGTGCCCGAGGTATGGGGAAGCGTATATGATCTCAGAGCTCTCCTTGATGCAACCGTCAAGCTCAGAGACGGCAGGAAGATTACCGACATGTCCTTCAACCTTATCGAGCGTTTTGCTCTCAAGAAGGTAATGGAAAAGATAAAGGGAACCGACATCGAGAAACTTCTCAAGGCTTATAACGTCATTTGACGTTTAAGAGTGATACTACAATCCGGACCTGTTTCCATATGGAGGCAGGTCTTTTTCCTTAAATGCCGGGATTCTCCAGCCGTGGGAGTATAATGTTGAAAGGAAAGAGGGAAGGCACCTGACGGAAGCAGTTATCAGTGAAAGTTTACTGGAGAAAAGAAGAAAAC
>CAVFZO010000095.1:0-7832 GCA_963626925.1 Clostridium sp. AM49-4BH | reverse complement strand
TGATGCTTGTAACATTCTCGACAGGAGAAAAAAGACTTTTTGATGCTTCCCTCCTAACCGGTGGAGCATTTGAATCTCTGAAGGATGAAAAAGTTTTTTCATCCCCCATACTTTTTCATGGCGTCATCACCTGGAAAGACGGTGAGATAGACATCGCGCCGGAGACAGTCTATGAGGATAGTTATGCCTATTCAGATAATCAAGGATGAGGGAACTATTAGTGTCAGCAAATCTGCTATGCGTCGCTGGGCACTGAATATCCTCAGATCCGACTACACTTCAACGCTCAGAAGTCGTGAACAGAAGGCTGCGTTATTAAAGAAAATCGAGAAGAGGGAGACCGTCTTACTCTGTAAGGACGGAGAGAAGGCTCATTCCAGTTCACTTGTAAAGGTAAGCGGAAGCAAGCAGATGGCGGGGACCGTTGCAGTTCCCATCTACATCGAGTACATGGGAGCGAAGATTTCAGTTGACGAAAGGTCTGTTGAGTCTGTGTTCAGGGCTTTGAAGGCAGTCAACGGCTGAACCCGGTAAAGATGTATGGCTTTGTCCTCGTCGGATCCGGCTTTGCGTTGGCCTTTTCCTCGTGCAGCTTCTCAATCCTGCTGTAACGGCACCTTCAATCTCAGATACTATTATTCCCAGATGCCTTTTTCATTGTTCCATTTAGTTTTCTCCGTTCCGTTAAGCAGCGGGCGGATGAATTCTTTTATCCAATCCATTGCATCTGACATTGATACCTGAATAAGTGCCTTTTCTTTTTCAAGAAGGCATTCCATCTCGTCTGATGCATTATCCAATCTTACCGAGTTAGATTTTAAAATTAGCCCTTGAAAAAAGTATAAAATAGTATAAAGAATTTGTAAAAGTATAAAGAGAAATAAAAAGTATAAAGAGGTTGTCATGCAGAATCCTTTTACTACAACATTCAGCAAAGTTCGTGAGTATACCTATATTACACATTAAGAAGCGAGCACCGAGTGCGGATAGTGAGGATTTTAAGGCAGTA
Source organism: Clostridium sp. AM49-4BH (assembly GCA_963626925.1). Taxonomy (GTDB): domain Bacteria; phylum Spirochaetota; class Spirochaetia; order Sphaerochaetales; family Sphaerochaetaceae; genus Ornithospirochaeta. The sequence continues at coordinate 6,823 of CAVFZO010000095.1, read as the reverse complement.
CTGGATATGAAAATTACTGTCATCATGTATTTTGGCGACTATATTGATAACGGTGATCCTGCTATACAGGCTACATTCATGTGGCAGGCAATGCGTCAGGCTACCTATAGCTTCCGTGATGCGTATAATGCTCAGGGCGGCAACTGCGTAGTGATCGATCTCCCAAATGAGGGCATCACAGGAAATGATCACTTTATGTTCCAGGATCTGAATAATGATGTCATTGCGGATCATATTGAAAACTGGATTGAGGCTTCATGCATAGTTGGGGGTAACTCAATATAGAATGATAAATAAACATCAGGGATGGTTAGATCGGAAACCATCTCTTTTCTTTCGTTGTTCACTTGCAAAAAACCAAACAAGGAGAAGAGAAGGAAGGTACAGACAGATTGTTTGAGTTGTCTCTGACGGTAGCTGTACATACTGTCGTCTCAAGCCGCATTGAGACGGTATGTTTGACGTCGAGGGTTTGATTATGCCTTGATTGAAACCCCAATTTGCGGCATCAAGCTTAGATTAGCTGCGCTTTTACAAAACCGATGTGGTTGTCTTTAGAACATGGAATGATGAGTTGATATCTTTCCCGGAAAAATAGGAGAGATGAAACAGGTCTCTCTTTGACAATTTCCCAAAAAATCGGGTTATAGAAACCGCCCTCTAAGCAGTGTTTTCCATCCTGCCGTCCGGTTTTCAGCTCAGAATACACCGGTTTTGCTCTCAGTCCATCCATTCGGATGGCTTTTTTTTCTCTGGAGGTCATTCGTCATTTTTGTCACTTGAGTAAAACTTCATTGCGGAGAGCATGAAACTCTTATACCATGATTTTACAGTATGTCGCTTTTCTCTGCAGGGAGGGAGAAAGAGCATATGATTTGGACTTTAAAGGAAGAGTATGGGGAATATGGGATATAGCTTAAACTCCGGACGGAAGAACCAGATAATCAGGGGAGGTCCGCCTCCCCGCGGACCGGTAAGATATTCAATTGCTAAAGACGAAAGGAGGCAGAGTGCGTGCTCGAGGAGGGCATTTGTGCTTTGCCTCCTCTTTCTTTTGCCGCTTCTCTTTCTTTCCGCTTCTCCAAAGGAATGGAGCTGGAAAGGAATGGAAGGCAGTCTCTATTTCCGCTATCAGGCTGACGGGGAGGATGACGGGGGTTGGACTGTCGTCGACGGCTCTGTGAGGAATGCCGTCACCGGGGAAGATGTGTCGGCTCTCTTCGTCCAGTCCTCTCCGGACGGAATAAGATGGTCGGAGTCGGAGAAAGCCGTATTGAAAGAGGGGAATCTGCAGAGTGTGAGCCGGAGATACAGAGGGCGGAGCCTTGTCTGGTCATGGGATAATGACGACGGTGTCTTTTCCTTCTTCCGTTACCGCAGGGACGGGGAGGAGAGCTGGACTGTGGTCGACGGCACTGTGACAAGCGTCACGCTTCTCTGCCACGAAGGGATTAACAGACTTTATCTCGAGGGAAGCACAGACGGTGTAAACTGGACCGGAAGCAGCAAAGGGTTATTCAGCACGGAGACAACGAAATCAAAGACGGTCATCGAGAAGCTGATTGCGGCATCCGGTGACGAGCGGCCGTTCAGCGCCGGAGAGGGGACGGCGGACGATGAGGCTCATCTTGCATATACATGGAGTAACGGAGAAGGTTACAACTGGTTCAGATTCAGGATAGACGATGAGCCCTGGTATCTGGTGGACAGCGGAACAGGCGGCGTTATTCTCCGCATCGAGGAGGGTGTTACAGGGGATGAGGTCTTTCAGATCAAGGCGTCGTTCGACGGCAGGAACTGGACTGAGCGTCTCACTCTAAACGACAGCGATAAGAAGTACGACGAAGCATACATGAAGAGGGAGGGCTGGGTTATAAGGAGCTCATTTTCGGTGCTTTACCCCTATCTTGTGGCATTCTTCACACCGGCAAAGGGGACCATAAACTATACAACACCGGATGAGCTCTCGACGGAGAGTGTCAGTGTGTCATTTGCAACAGATGCAGGTATGAGTTATGAAACGAAGGGCGGAAACGGCTTCGGATTCAACATAAAGTACATTCATTCTCCGACAGATAAGGGCTCTCCCTATACTGTGACGGCGGCGGAGCTTGCATATTCACGACTTCTCTACAGGACACCACGGTACAACACCTTCCAGCTCTGGCTCGAGGCCGGTTCCGGGCCTGCGCTCTGCCTCTTTCGGAATGTCGGGTCTTTCGGCTTGTCGTTCTCCCTCGGAGTGAGTGCAAGATTCACATTCGGCAGAGGCTTCACACTCTGGACAATGCTGGACAATACAGTCGTTGTCGAACCGAACTTCAACAAGAGTGATCAGCTGACGCTGGGCACCACATTCTATACAACACTTCCGTTGAGAATAGGCATAGCCTACCTCTTCAAGGAAGTGAGGGATTGATCAGCCATGATAAGAAAGACCTTCGTTATCCTCATCTTTCTTGTTCTTATCACAGGGTGCAGAGTCCAGTTCGACGGCAGCACCGCCATACAGGAGGTCTTTGCAGAGAAGCTCATAGAGGATGATGTGTATCTGGATAAGGGAGGGCTGACTCTCATAATCCGGCAGGACAAGTCCGTCGTTCCCCTCAGCTACTACGAGGTTGTGATAGGGAGGCGGTCGGAGAGCGGCATATATCTTACGAAGAGAATCGAGTACGAGAACACCTTCGATATCATACTGCCGCTCGAGATAGCGAGGGGAATATACACGATAACAGTCACAGGATACAGAAAAAACGGTGACTCCGATCCTCTCGCAGTATCTTCAGGGAGGGCGGAGGACTACGTTCTCGACGGCACGGAGAGGACACTCGAGATAGCGCTCCTCTCGGAAGGACACACACATGAAATTATCTGGATTTATGACAGTACATACCACTGGAAGGGATGCAAAGACTGCAGCTTTGTAGTCGAGGGGACAAAGGAAGAACACAGCTACACGATAGGAGACGGCGACAATCTGTATTGCATATGCGGGCGTCCAAAACCCGTTGACGGCTCCTCGGGCTTCAATGCGGAGGAAGGCGACATTGAGCCGAAGGGACACTTCACGGGAAGCAGAAGCGGCACAATGTGGACGCTCAGATTTGTCGATGACAATAAACGGTACCCGAGCTCTGTCGTTTCCTGGTTCCTTGACGGCATCGAGGTTGCAATCGAAGGAGGGGACAAAACACAGATGAAAACGGAGATAGAAACGTATCAGAGGGTTCTTGTCCGCTGTCTTTTTAAAAATGAAAAAGGCTACGGATCATACGAAGCGATGATAGATGGAAACAAAAACGGATTTTAGATTCAAAGAGGAGAAAGAGAAATGAAAAGGACGATTATTATTTTATTTACTGTCCTGCTTGTATTTGCATTTTTCGTCTCGTGTAAGGTCGAGGTGAATGAAAATGCTGGGGAAACAGTAATACTGAGGTTCAGGACTGAAGACAATGACAGGGCGCTTTCGGGGCTGAGGGAGGTTATAGACAGCAGTAAGTATGTCTGGTACTACACGGCAGAGAAGGCTGACAGCACTCCGGCAACAGGTACGAAGACAGTTCAGACAAAAATCGGGAATGACGGCAAGATAACCGAACAGGTGACTGAGCCGTTCTCCCTCGGACTCTGGAACTTCACCCTTTACGGCTATAAGGATACCCAGACGGATGCAAACCTCGTGTACAAGGGAACTGCTTCAGGCTACGAAATCAAGAGTGATTCCAACACCATCGATGTGATAGTGGAGCCGCAGAAGTCGACAGGTGGAAAAGGAAAGATCAAGGTCGACGAGAGTATAAAGCTTACGGCGAACGGTGTTGACTATCCGGCGACGGCTGTGACTGTAAAGAAGGAAGGGGGAGGTTTTGAGGATACTAAGAACTTCGATGAGACAAGAGCAGACATTGAGTTCGATAATCTTGATGTTGGAGCATATACCGTAACTGTAGTTTACAAACCGGGGACTATCACATACGCAACCAATTCGGTAACAGTCAATGTGTGGAACCATCTGACAACGACAATCAGCGGCAGACTTGATGAGAAGACGGTCTATAAGTCATTCAGCGCTGCAGACGGTGTTGTGACGGACACAAAGACAATCGACACATCAACAATCAACACAACCGGAGTGACATTCGGCCTTTCCCCCGCAGCTGCCGTTTCTGCAGAGACAGATACTTCGGCATACACGACAACGATTAAGGGCGATATCGTGAAGACAGGAAGTGAGGATGCAAAGGTCAAGGTCGATGTCTATGACCTCGAAGCAATAGGTGGAGGAGGCTCTGTTGCATTTACAGTCAATGCGGGAGAAAGTGCAGTTGCGGCTGTCAATCTTACTCTCGAGAATGCGAAAATAAACAACGGAGTCGTCATAGTAAGTACATTCATATCGAAGGGGCTTTCCAGCGTGAAGCTCTATCACAGCAACATCCAGATGGATGCAACGGCGAAAGATAACGAAAACGGAGTGACGGCTGACAACAACTGGTTCTATGATGCCTCATCGGGAAAACTAGTTTTCGCAACATCCTCATTCAGCCCGTTCCATGTCACATCACAAATGAATGTCTACGATTCTGATAATAACGTATCGTACAAACTTGAGAAGAAAGGCGAAGACTATAAGCTCTACGACAAGGATGGACAGGAGGCAACGGTACAGGGTACGAATCTCGTTCTTCTCGACTGTTCTCTTTCGAATGCCGTACCCGATGACCTCCTCTCGAAGAACTGGACGGTGATCCATGCGCGCTGTGCAGAGAACCCAGGATTCTGGGATGTAGAGAGTTCCCATTTCAGCGGAGGCAGGGGTACCAGGATAGAGCCTTATCTCATTGCAGACAAGAATCAGTTCCAGAAGATTACCGATATGTACGATAAGTATGCGTACTACAGAATCAAGGATGGAGTTACTGAAATCGACTGTTCGGACTGGACATCTGTCAAACTCTTCGGCTCATTTGACGGAAACGGGGTGAAGCTCAAAGGATTAAACCAGAAACTGTTCTACTATGTGGGTAAACTGCCCTCGACGAAGGAAGCTGCCGCAGTTCTTGCCAACTGGGATACGACTCCAGTCGTGCTGAAGAACTTCGAGGCCAACTTCAATCTTGAAGCCGACCTCGATGCCGCTGCCGGCATGATTTACCAGATAAACGGCAACAACACAACCACAATCGACAACGTGACTATCAGCGGAAGGATGGCGGGAGGCTCGAACTCCGGTGCATTCTTTACCTATACGGGACCGAACTACTATGACCAGGATGTCACAGGCATGCAGCAGAAGATTGTCGTAAACAACTCCCTCGTTACGGCGGAATTGATATGTACAGCCTCTGTCGGTGTGATATGCGGACACCCGAAGTACAGCAACAGCGGTGTTGTCGTCTACTGTGATAAGTCGATAGATGAACTCTTCAAAGGCACTGCTGTCGTCCCGACGGGCAGTAAGGTCTGTCTATCCGCTTTTTATTTCACATATGTGGGGAAGAACAATAGTACGACTAATGAAGAGACAACGACGGGGGTCTCTTACATGGCTACCCAGGTTCCGGGATATAATGCTTCCACAGGATACTCCGTTAACTGGGTTGATAGTGCGGTTAGAATGGAGGTTTATATAGCAGCACAGCTTGACGAGACAGAAGAGAATTCAGATACGAGGACTGCGGTTGTCGGAATCACCCTGACTCTGAAGCATATGGAAACGAAGACGAAGAGTGAAGGAAACACAAGCGAGAAGGTTCTCGAAAGTTTCACATCAGTCGAGCTCATGAACAAACAGTCGGGTTATGATGCTGCAATCGAGAGCGGAAAGCTCACGGCAAAGACCGCCGGGGATGTGAACTACACCTGCGGAAGAATCAAGCTGCAGGTTGCCCAGTATGACTCAAACGGAAAAATGGTGGCATTCGGTTCAAAAACGATTGCGGGACGTACAACCTACAACGGAGCCTGGACAATCAATCCCTGATGTAAGGTCTGGATAACAGTTGAGCGGCGGGTGCAGGAGATTCTTCTGCGCCCTTCTTCTTTGTACTACAGGAACATCACGAAATAGATTGGAAGGTATGTTACGCCACTCTCGTCCGTACGGATCTCACGCTCGTTGGATAGAACGACTGCTCTCTGTACATTGTAGTCCGGATTCGATATGAATGTGTCAAGTGCACTGTGTACGGTGTAATCCTTCCCGGATTTCACCTCAACAGGAAGAACGGAGAGACTCTCATAGTCGTTAAGAAGAAAGTCGACTTCGCCCTTTGCCTTGTTGTCATAGTAGAAGAGGCTGTGTCCGTGAGCTCTCAGTTCCTGTGCTGTCACTGCTTCGTAGACTGTTCCGAGGTTTATAGATACTTCATCGCCGAGAACTGCTTTCACGTTGTTACGGTAGAGAATTCCTGTCAGAATTCCGACATCATTAAGATAAAACTTCAGAAGATTCTTGCCTGAGTGTTCGTTGAGTGGAAATACGGGAGTGGAGACAGCCTGCACTTCGAGTGCGATTCCCGAAGATGTAAGATAGTCAAATTCATCCTGATAGGAAGAAAAACGCTTCCCCTTCTTTTCTTCAATATCTTTGAATCTGATCCTTTTCTTTCTGTTTTCCAGACAGGACGGAATCATGTCATATATTCTTCTTATCTGAAGTCTGTGCTCTGTGTCGTATTTCGACGCATCTGCACCGTAATATTCATGGATTTCATTCTGAATAGTGCGTACAGCAGTTATGTTTTTAGGAAAAAAAGCGGAAATCCTCGGTAATTCAATTACCGATATGAAAGCGTTTTATTTGTTTCAGAAATTA
>CAVFZO010000094.1:0-8227 GCA_963626925.1 Clostridium sp. AM49-4BH | reverse complement strand
AGGAAGGAGGACACAGAAGCATGTGCAAACTGATGGATGACCTGATCAATGATGTGGTGACCGATGCGGTCAGGGATGAAAGGATAGAGACAGCAAAGGAGCTTTTAGCTCTTGGGAATAATTCTTTAAGTGATATTGCAAAAGTATCTAAGCTTCCTCTGTCTACTGTCGAGGAACTTGCAGCTTCAATGAAGAAGGATCCTGTCTGAGGCTTTTGAAGAAAGCTGAGGAATTTGAGATATAATGCAGAGCAGAAAGGAGCGTGCGGGGAATGGGAAAATATGTTAATCCGGACAATTCGGCTTTTATGAGCTCATATGAAGATCAGATATATGTAGATAAAAGCGGCCTCATAGAGTATACGAATCAGGTAATCGGGAAAGCCAGCGGTTTTATCTGCAACAGCCGCCCCAGAAGTTTCGGCAAATCCATGGCCGCCAACATGCTCGCCGCCTATTATTCCAAGGGCGCAGACTCGAAGGAGTTGTTTTCCTCACTGGAATAGGGTCGTCTTCCGACTTTGAGAAGCATCTGAATAAATATGATGTCATCCACCTCGACATTCAGGAGTGTATCGATCCTGCCGGCGGACCGGATAAGGTTGTGTCATATATCAAAAGAGAGGTTATAAAGGAACTTAAGAAATACTATCCGAAGTCGGTTGCAAGAAAGGATAAATCGCTCTTTGACGTTCTATCTAATATTTACAATGACACAGGAAGTAAGTTTGTAATAATAATTGACGAATGGGATGTCCTTATCAGAGATGATGCAAATAACACGAAGGTGCAGGAAGAGTATATCTCTTTTTTGAGAAGCATCTTCAAAGGTGTTATGGCAGGCAGATATATGGCGCTTGCATATATGACCGGTATTCTCCCGATCAAGAGGGAGAAGACACAGTCTGCTCTTAATAATTTCAATGAGTACACTATGATAAATCCCGGTCCTCTTGCTGAATATCGGTTTTACAGAGGATGAAGTCAAAACACTTGCCGGGAAATATGATGTCGACTTTGCAGAAACGAAGAGGTGGTATGACGGATATATTCTCAAAGGATACCAAATCTACAATCCGAGAGCTGTCGTGAGCGTGATGATCAACGGTCAGTTCATGAGTTACTGGTCAGACACCGCCAACAACGAAATTATTCTTCCCCTCATCAACATGAATTTTGCAGGTCTGAAGGATGACATCATCAAAATGCTGTCCGGAGATGAGGTCCCTGTCATAGTGCAGACATTCAAGAATGATACCGTCAGCATATCGAGCAGGGATAATGTTCTTACATATCTCATCCACCTGGGGTATCTTGCATATAACGTGAAGACAAGGACCGCCTTCATCCCCAATGAGGAGATACGGCAGGAGATGGGCTACATCATAGCCGATAATCCGTGGAAGGAGATGACAGCTTTCATCAATGATTCGGAAAAGATACTCGAGGGAACGAAGATGATGGACGGAGCAGCCGTAGCAGAGGAAATAGAAAAGATACATGAGAGGTATGTCTCCGCACTTCAGTACAACGACGAGAACTCACTTGTGAGCGTCCTCCTGATTGCATATCTCAGTTCGATGAACAGGTATTTCAAGCCTATCCGGGAACTGCCGTCGGGCAAGGGGTTCTGTGATGTTGTATACATTCCGAAGCCGGAGAGCAGGGACAACAGCCCGGCACTTGTCGTCGAACTCAAGTGGGATAAGAGTGCCCTCAGCGCCATCGGAGAGATAAAGGCGAAGCACTTTCCCGATTCCATAAAGGATTACACGGATAACATCCTCCTTGTCGGAATCAACTACGATGAGACAACAAAGAAGCACGAATGCATAATCGAGAAACTCTGCACTTCGTAACGGATTAGATATAAGAGGAAGAACTGTGCCGGCTGAGAGAGGAAACCGGAAGGAATGAAATATAATAACAGCAGGGAGGGGCGTGCTCTGAAAGGGGAAACTTCTCCTGATGACAGCAATTGCCAGAGCAGTTCACAGAACGAAATGCCGTTTGAGCTCTGTTTTCTATTCTTGAGGAGGTTTATATGGAAAACAGCAGAGACACATTGCCTCAGATGACAGACACAGATGCTATCAGGAACAGGATATACACAATCCGCGGTGTGCAGGTGATGCTGGATTCTGATTTGGCTGAGATATATCAGGTTGAGACAAGAGCCTTGAATCAGGCTGTTAAACGAAATCAGGAACGGTTTCCTGAAGACTTTTGTTTTCGGCTCACCTCCAGTGAATACCAGATCTTGAAATCACAAATTGTGATGTCAAGTGAGAATCAATGGGGAGGTTCCCGAAGGCTTCCGTTCATGTTCACAGAGCACGGAGTTACAATGCTTGCTTCACTGTTGAGAAGTAAGACAGCAATACAGGTAAGCATAAGAATCATCAGAGAGTTTGTTGCATTGAGGCGTTATATAGGAGAGCACGAGCTGTTGTCAGAGCATCTTACAAAGATTGACTTGAAGCTTCTCGAACATGATAAAGCTATCGGACACGTTTTAAAAGAGCTCGCAGGACCGAGGCCTAAGAAAGCCGTTCTCTTCTTCCGCGGTCAGATGTTTGATGCCTTCTCCTGCATTGCAGATATCGTCCGCACAGCAGAAAAGGAAATCATTCTCATCGACGGCTATACTGATACGGCAACACTTGATCTCCTCTCCAAGAAGAAAGAAGGAGTAGATGTCGAAATCTACACAACAGACAAGCACACAAAGCTGACGGAAAGCGAAATTGCATCTTTCAACAAGGAGTATCCTGCTCTCACTGTAAAGTACACCTCGGAGTTCCATGACAGATTCATGATTCTTGATAGAAAGACTCTCTATCATATTGGGGCGTCGATTAAGGATGCAGGGAAGAAAGCCTTTGAGATATCCGAAATCGATGACGGAAAGCAGACAGAGGAGATTCTGAGTAGGCTTCAGCCGATGTGACCTTGCAAAGAGCATACCACGCAGCGCTGTGACAGGGCCGACATGCTCAACGCCATAAGGACAAGCTGTCTTCATGCATTTCGAGAATGAGGAGGTGCATCAGGAGACGGGCTGCATTGCGGATGATAGTCCATAGAAAGATATGACAGCTTTCATCAATGATTCGGAAAAGATACTCGAGAGAGCGAAGATGATGGACGGGCAGCCGTAGCTGAGGAAACAGGGAAGATATATGAGAGATATGTCGCTGCGCTTCAACACGACGATGAGAACTCCCTCCCGTGTGTCCTCTAAGCCTCATATCATTTTCATCCTGTAAGAGAACTTCCGTCGGGTAAGGGGGTTTCTGACGTTATCGACACTCTTGAACCGGAGGACAGAGAAGCACAGTTCTGCACTTGCCACCGCCCTCAAGTGGGATAAGAGTAGTGCCCTCAGCGCCATCGGAGAGATAAAGGCGAAGAACTATCCCGATTCCATCAAGGGCTGCAGAGACAACATCCTCCTCGTCTCGATCAAGACTGCGATAAGACAACAAGGAAGCACGGATGCCTCATCGAAAAGCTGCAGCCGGGAACGCCTTCAACACATCAGAACAGCATCGGGAAACAGACGGAAGATGAGGGGGAGGAACGGCAGAGCTTACGCTGCGGAGTGACGCCGTTTATGCTCAAAAACGGACAGAATCCTCTCTTCTGTCGGATACTTCATCTCCTGTCAGATAGGACAAAAGCGGGGCCTTCGGGGAGGAGAGCCGGAGCTAAAATCTGATGGAATAAATATTTTTCCCTGCTTATTTGTGTGTTGATTATGTGAACAGGGGCTTCGGAGCCCGAATGTGTTGGTTTTCTAACATACAAATGTTCTTTAACAATGATAAAAAACCATGACTTTTGAGCTGAAGGCGTTCGAAAGTATAAATTGTATTGACATTATAAGGGGTTAGATAATGGCAAAAAAGAGAATACTGCTTTTAATACTGCTGGCATCGCTGTCACTTTCACTTTTCGCGTACCAGTTTTCTCCTCTCAATGTGACATTCGATTCATCGGGATCCGGAACACAGAAGGTATACACAATCGTCAATGATTCCGATTCTCCCATAGCAATCGAGATCAAGGCCGTGAAGAGAATCATGGACGAGGACGGCAACGAGAACAACGAGGATGCTTCATCCTACTTCTCGATCCAGCCGAAGAAGGTCGTCATAAAGGGACAGGCGACACAGCTTATAAGAGTCACATACCGCGGACCCAAGACGACAACGGAGGAGATGTCCTTCCGTATCATATCGGAACAGATAGCGTACTCGACAGGTGCATCCACACAGACCGAGGGCCAGATGATCTCCTTCCTCTTCGTCTATTCGACATCTGCCTATGTCGCACCGACCAAGGTTGTAGAGAAGACGAGTCAGAGTGCGGCAATCAACGAGGACGGAAACCTTGAAATCACAATCAAGAACGAAGGAAGCGTACATCAGCTTCTGAACGACCTCAAGGTTACAGTCAAGAGCGGAAACACGATATACGAACTCAGCGACGAGGAGATGGGCTCCATCAAGGGATCCAATCTTCTCTGCGGCGGAAAACTCAGAATCGTGCTCCCCGTACCTGAAGTCTTTGCAGGGAAGAGTGACTTCGACGTCTCCATCAGCTACGACTATACATATTCAGCTTCGTGATTTATAATCATAGGACTGTATAGGTAAGGGGCAGAAGGATATGAAGGTGAAGACAAAGAGGGTATTCGAGATACTCTCCGTCGCCGTGGGAAGCGCACTTGTATGCGTTCCCGCATCAACACTGTTATTCGGTGACAACATAGTAAGCGCACTGCTGGGCGGTCTTATAGCCGTCTACCTCACTGTGCGCCTTGTCGCCGCAATGGTGGAGAGAGACGTCAACGGAAAGCTCAATATCTTCGCGGCAGTCTTCATCACACTCCTGACACTTCTCGCCCTCTTTGCTTTCAACAGATATACAGCCCCTCAAGATACAACCACACCCCGGGTAGAGGGAGTGGAAGAGCCGACAGGTATTGTGGATGTAACGGGCACCGAGCCTTCAACGGGCCCCTACGGAGAAAAGCCGGCAGAGGAGAGTTCCCCCCTTGTTCCTTCTCAGCCGTCGTCACAGGTGTCGTCTCTTCCACTCGAGGAAGAGGGAAGGGAACCCTCGCCTCTCCAGAAACCGGCAGTTCCGGAGGCTCCCGTCTTTGCATCGGAAGCAATTCGCGAACTTGTCGATATCGAAGAAGCGGAAGCGGAAACGGAAACAGAAGAAACCGTCAGAGTTCCGTCGGCTCCTGTCTTTGTCAGTGAACCTTCAATTGAGGAGGAAGAAGCAGAGACAGCAGAGACAACAGTACCGGCTTCTCCGTCAGTTACGGTAGTCCAGACACTCGTCGAGACAGAAGAGGAAGAAAAACCTGTCAGAGTACCGTCGGCTCCCGTATTCGTCAGCGGAAGCACAGCGCTTGTTCCTCAGGTGCCTCAGTTCACGGCAGAGCCGGAAGGCACCCTTGTTCCAGAGACACCGTCTCTCATGGAGCCCTCAGCCGCCCTCGTTCCCGATACGCCAGAGCTTAAGGAGCCCGTGAGGGCACTTGTTCCTTCGGCGCCGGTATTCAAACCGGTATCTGCAGTGCTGGTTGATATCGTCGAAGAACCGAAGGAGGAGGTCGACCCGTGGGCTGACTTCTACTTCAGCGACGAAGAGCTCGATCTCGAGGACGGCATCTACTACTTCTCGCTTTACGTCAACGACTACCTCGAGGGTGATATCGAGGTAATGGTTACAGGCGGGGAGGTTCTCGTCTCCTCCTACGACCTCGATATGTACATCACGGGCTACCTCGAGGAGGGAAGCGCAGAGAGAATCTTTGCGTCAGGCGAGGCTTACTACACTACGGATTACCTTGCCTCCGTCGGAGTCGATGCATGGGCTGACACAAGCCTCTTCGAGTACTACATAGTCCTCTCGTCCCTCGACATGCCTCTCACAAGAATAAGCATCAGAGGTAACAGCAGCAGATACGTCACACGCCCGATAAGCGGTGCTGTCACTGTAGATCCCGTCACATCGTACGTCATCTCGTCGTACTCGCTCACGTCTTCTACAAGCATCACAAAGGGCAAGGGCTTCCTGGATAACCTTCGCTTCACGCTCTCATCGAGTAACTCGGTGAGAATCGGTGAGGTCTTCGGCTCCTTCGGATGGTCACTCTCGGGAAGCCGCAGCAGCGTTGCATTCAGCTGGGGAAGCTACAGCTTCTACAAGGACTATGAGAACGAGAATCTGAGGCTCCGCTTCGGCAACGTATCCTCCGACTCCTATTCCCCGACAGGAACACCCGTCGGAATAAGAATCGACAAGTCCACGGCATACGGTTCCTCCACGACGAAGAAGAGGAACGACCAGAAGGAGATTCTAGTCGAGAAGGACAGCAACGTCGTTGTCTACAACGAGGAGAGGGAGATATACCGCAGAACCCTCAAGGCCGGAAGATACCTCCTCGAGGACTTCATCCTCTACTCGGGCTCGAATGAGATCAAGGTTGTCATAACACCGCTTGACGGAAGTGAACCCACAGAGGAGAGATTCACGATCAACTACTCGGCCTCTCTCCTGACCCCCGGAGAGGTCTACTGGGGTGCGGCGTTCGCATTCTCGCGTCAGAAGGTCGAAACAGGCTCCGAGAGACTCGACTACCAGGTAGATATTCCTTTCCTCAACGGAAAGAGCCTCAGGTACGACATAACGGACTATTCGGCCTCCGCATACATGAACCTCGGCATCCTTGATACCCTTTCGGGAAGTGTCCAGGTTGCACTCAAGGGAAAGAGGGGAGACTACTCGTACAGAGTCAGTGCGGAGTTCACGAACCTCAATGCACTCGGAACACTGAAGGCGAACATAAACTACAACCACACATCATCGTCTTCGCTGTATCTCAGGCTCTCCGAGCAGTTCACGCTCTCGTCAAAGGGCTTCGTCAGGGGCCTCACGCTTTCGGCTTCCTACAACAAGGCCAACCTCAGCGCAGAGAACGGTTACACCGTCATGCCGTCACTCTCGCTTTCGGGTGCATTCGGAATCTTCAGCTGGTCGGTCGGAGCCTCGGGCACACTTCTTCCCTACTCATGGGAGACATCGTCATGGATGGTGACACCCTCGCTCTCCTTCTCGCTGGGTAAGATAAACTTCAGCCTCTCCTCGACATTCTCCGGAGTGGGGAAGAGCAGCTTCTCGTACTCGGGAAGAATAAGCGCGTCAATGAGAATCGGACAGGTTTCGACGACAGCTTCGACAAGCGGAAAGGATTCCTCCGTTTCCGCTTCCTGGTCGAAGAACAACTTCGCCCTCTCCGCGCGTGTCAGGTCTACAGATATAACGGATTACAGAACGTACAGCTACGGCGCAGACTTCTCTTCTTCAACGAAGCTCTTCTCGTACAGTGCCTCTCTCTCGTCCTCGGGCTCCTTCGAGACTATAAGCCTCAGCGGCAGCATGGGCTTTGCCTCCGTCTATGCAGAGGGCCTCTTCAGCTTTGCATCCTCCATACCCACCTCGTTCCTCCTTATCAGGCAGAAGGGGGCACTGAGAGGAAATACGGTAAGCGTAGCGACAGCGGGAAGCTCGGAAAGCACAGTGCCTTCCGATTACATCGGAGCAATCCTCTACAGAGGACTTCCGACCACGGGAGCATCCAACATATCGATATATTCGCAGAACGAGACGGGATTCTCCTCCGGACAGTCATTCGACATCTTCATACCGGACACGAAGACAAGAGGCTACGTCGTGACACTCGAAGGAGAGGCTGCATACACCCTCAGCGGCACAGTAACGGTGGGCGACTACATCTGGCGTAACGGATCCTCGCCGCTATATAAGGTGTACATCAGTGAAGAGGGTGTCATAACACTCGAGGCAACCGAGGAGTATGCATTCACCGACAGAAACGGAATCTACATCCTCTCGGATCTTGCAGAGGGCATGTACGGCTTCGACGTCAGAGCCGACAACAGGTGGTACCTCTACATCGTGAATGTGACAGACGACCTCAATCCCTCGCTCGTCACGATGGTCGGGGAGAAGACGGAATCCTCCGTCCTTATCCCGCCCGACGTCTACCATGGAGTAATAGAGACAATGAATGAAAGAGAAATAAGCGCAGACGAGTTCTGGATAGAGCTCTACGGGGAGGTATAGTATGAAGAGAACACTCACACTGCTTCTGATTCTTCTGCTCTCGGCTTTTTCGCTTTTTGCAG
>CAVFZO010000093.1:0-8251 GCA_963626925.1 Clostridium sp. AM49-4BH | reverse complement strand
TTTCCTCCATTGAAAATTCGGGGACACACCTCAAGGCATGCCTTACCCTTTATTCCGTTATACATTTTGGATTGTACCTAACGATACATTACCTGTCAAGTTAAAACAATAAAGATATCAAAGGTTACACTTTCTTAATATTTTTTGTTAATTTCTATATCTTTATTATATAACAGCATCGTTTTTTATCGACATTTTCTTGAAAAATGTTACTGCATAAACACTGTATATTGTCCGAATATATGCAGAAAAGACCTATTCACCGTCGTTTTTGACGTCGTTGACTGGTACATTCGGCGGTATTTCATACTCTCTCGGCTTCTTTTTCCTCCTGAGGGGCTCGATCTCCTGTGTTTTAAGAGTGGAGAGCACGATTTTCCTCACCTCGGGAGTGTATCTCACCTTCTCCTCGCGTGCGATATATATAAATAGGATTAGGAGCATTATGAGGATATAAGGTGAAAGAATGGGCTTTTCCATCCCTTCCGCCTTTGCAGCAAGGTAAGAAAAACAAGCTGCAGAGAAAAGAAGAGCGTCGCTGAGGTAGTTTTTATTTGTATTGAATACCATCTCGGAGAGCGCCGTGAGAATGAGAGCGAGGGAGAAGAGTGTCGAATACATCAGATAAGACGGATAGTCGGCTATGCTGCCATACAGATATTCATAGGTTCCGGCTGCATACCGGAGGGCCGGAAGGGTTATGAGGATATGAATTCCTGTGATAAGCGCTTGCAGTATCCGCTTCTTTCCGCTCGTGAATGTTATGGCTGTGAGAGGAACAAGGTAGAACAGCGCCGAAAGGGATTTTATGAGGGATGGCGTGAAAGGTGCGTCGTCACTGATGAAGGCGTCGATGAATGCCGTGACGAAGAAAAGTGCGGCCGCTATGAGAAGAACGAAGGCCTTTTTCTTCCCCTCTCCTGTTCTGATGTCATAGAGGTAGATAACAAGAGGTATGGAGAGGACGGCTGTCTTCACCGTTTCCATCATATCTGAAGAGGAGAAGAGGGACAGCACGATGGAGGTAAATGTGACGACAAGTGCAGAATACAGGATGAGCGGGGATTTATTCGTCTTCACTTTTTTCCTCCTCTGCCCTTCTTATTTCAGATAGTGTGAATCCTTTCCTCTGGAGCTTCACTTCGGCCTTCTCCTTTCCGTATTTGCTCTCGAGCTTCTCCCAATCCCTTATGAGTGATGGAAGGTATTCCTCCTCTTCCCAGGCATTATTCACCATTCTTGATGCCAGTGCTTTCGATACTCCCTTCTCCGTGAGCCGCATGATGAGGATGGACTTCCCTTCCGCAGACTTTCTGAGGCGCGAACGGAGGTACACTTCGGCAAAGCGTTCGTCCGAGAGATAGCCTTCGTCTATAAGCTTATCAACGGCATCGTCAATCTCGCAGGCTTTGAAGCCCTTGCCCTCAAGCTTCCGCCTGAGCTCCGACGCCGTATGCTCCCTTGTTTTCAGCAGATCAACTGCCTTCTCGTATGCACTCATAGGAGGATTGTAACCCTTATAAACACGAAAAGGCCAGTAAACCTGGCCCTTTCTCTGTATAAAAACGATTAACGCTTTGAGAACTGGAAGCGTCTTCTTGCTCCGCGCTGACCGTACTTCTTTCTTTCGACCATTCTCGGGTCTCTTGTCATAAGTCCGGCTGTGTGGAGAGCTGGCTTCAGATTCTCGTCATAAGCAACAAGTGCTCTTGCAACACCATGTCTGCAAGCTTCAGCCTGGCCGTGAACACCACCGCCACATACGTTAATAACAAGGTTGAACTTGCCTGATGTCTCTGTGACGACGAAAGGTTCATTGACCTTAGCGCAATCTGAAGAATCAACGAAGTATTCTTCGAGTTTCTTTCCGTTTACAACAATTTCGCCATTGCCTTCTCTGAGGTAAACTCTAGCAACAGCAGTCTTTCTTCTGCCAACTCCGTGTCCGAGGTCAACAACTTTGTTTTCATTCTTTGCCATTTTTCAGTTTCCTCTCTTAAAGTTCTACTTTCTCGGGCTTCTGTGCCATGTGCGGATGCTCGGCACCTGCATAGACGTGAAGGTTAACAAAAAGTCTTTCACCGAGCTTTCCCGAAGGAAGCATACCCTTGACAGCGTGCTCCATAGGATAGGTCGGTTTACGGACGATCATCTTTCCGTAGTTCTCTGCCTTGAGTCCGCCGGGGAACATCGAGTGACGATAGTACATCTTGTCCTCGACCTTGTTGCCTGTGACGTTCGCCTTGGCAGCGTTGATGATTATGACATAGTCCCCCATGTCCTGATGAGGAACGTATTCCGGCTTGTTCTTACCTCTGAGGATTCTTGCTGCAGCAACTGCAACACGACCGAGGTTCTTGCCTTCAGCATCGATGACATACCATTTCTTTTCCATCGTTGCCGGCTTAACAAAAATAGTCTTCATTTTATCAATCCTATTCTTTTATTAACCTTGAGAACACCGTTCTCAACCTCGCGGCGGAAAGTCTGGAAAGCGGACGGTGTCATCACCTTATGCAGAACGGTCGCTCAGTTCTGCGGACGACAGCACCCTTCTCCATTCGATTCCCTCTTCTTGTTGTCATTTCTGCCGGCACCCTCGGGAAAGGAAATGGCGGACATAAGTCCAGCGCCGGAAGAAGACAGAAGACAAAAACGGCACCAGTGCGTCCGGAAGCGGGAAGCTGTGGTCATCCCCGCCCCTTTCACCTGATACTCGGCTTACCGGGTCTTCGTATAAACGAACTCTGTTATTTTAGACAAAACATCCTTTTGTTGTCCATACGTTTACCCGATTTTTTCAATATTTGCATGGCCTGCGACGTACCTTGCTGTGCGTCCCGAGTCGTATGATACTGTGAGAATCGTCTTGTCGGGGAGTACTTTTACTTCTGTGACGGTACCCTCGCCCTTATCTGTCGCCTTCACTCTGTCGCCTTCTTTGAACCCAAGCTGCCTCTCGTCCGTCTTCACCTTCACCTCTGTCTTTTTCTTCGGAGAGGAGAAATCATACCCCTTCGCCCACGAAGGTGTGTTGGTATATGTAGAGACAGGCTTCGAGAAAGCGGAAGACGAGCTGAACGAGCCGCAGTTCATCGGTGTGTCGCCCTCGAGGTACTTCCGGGGGATGTCATTGAAGAAGACGGATGGAGTCGTGCTTTCCCAGTTTCCCCACATCATGCGGTTCCTGGCATAGGAGAGATAGAGCTTCTTCCTCGCCCTCGTCATTGCAACGTAGAGGATTCTTCTCTCCTCCTCGAGAGCCTTCTCGTCGGAGGCGTTCCTTCCGGGGATGAGCTTGTCCTCGAGTCCCACGCAGAAGACGGTGTCGTATTCGAGACCCTTTGTGTTGTGCATCGTGATAAGCGTCACGCCCTCGCGGTCTCTCGGGTCGTCGGAGCCGATGACAGTCGTATCGAGTGTGATGCGCTCGAGATAGCTTGAAAGCGCCACGGCTCCCGAGTTCTTCTTCCCCGCGCTCTCTCCGTCGTCTATTATCGAGTCTTCCTCCCCCTCACTTCCCTCGAGTGTCGAGACAAGCTGTGAAAGGTTCTCGAGCTTTGACTTTCTCACGGCCTTGTCGGGTTCGTTTTCGTAGTAGGAGAGAAGCTCCGTCTCGTCGAGGGCCTTCGTCATTATGGATCCCAGTCCCTCGTCGGTTTTAAGTCGCTCCTCTGCGTTCTTCCATGCCGAGAGGAAGACCCTCACCCCCCCGCCTGTCGGACCGGGGTTCTTCTCCGAGTAGAGTACAAGCGCCTCGAAGATATCGGGGGAGAGGGAGAGTATGCTCTCGATCTTCTTATCGCCGATCTTACGCGAGGGCTTGTTGACTATCCTCTTGAAGGAGATCACGTCACGGTGGTTGAGAAGAAGACGCAGGAATGCAAGACAGTCCTTGACCTCCTCTCTTTCATAGAACCTGAGTGCCCCCACCACCTTGTACGGGATCTTCTCTCTCGTGAGCTCTGTTTCGAAGGGAAGCGACTGTGCATTCGTGCGGTAGAGCACGGCGGTGTTGGAGTAGTCGCGTGCACTTCTTATGATGTCGACAACCCTCTTTGCCTCCATGCTTCCCGATTCGGATATCAGAACAACGGGCTTCGAGCCCGTCTTGCCGTCAGCCGAGACGATGTTCTTGTCATGGCGCTCCGCGTTGTGCTTTATGAGGGCCGCCGCAGGGCGCAGAATCTCATCCGTCGAGCGGTAGTTCTTCTCGAGCTTTATCTCCCTGACACCCTTGAAGTCGTTTGCAAAGGAGAGTATGTTCCTGATTTCAGCCCCGCGGAACGAATATATGGACTGGTCGTCATCCCCCACTGCAATAAGCTGGCTCTCCGGGGAGACGAAACGCTTCAGGAATTCGAACTGTTCGCTGTTGGAGTCCTGGTACTCGTCGACAAGCACGAGGCGGAAGCGCGAGTGACAGTAGTCGCGTGCCTCTTTATCAACATCGAGAAGTTCGACGGACCTTCCGATAAGGTCGGCAAAGTCGACGTTCCCGCTCTCCCTCAGGGCGTTGTTGTACGCCTTGTAGAGGCGGCGGAAATCGGGGTCGGATGAATAGTCGCCGACTCTCTTATCGTCGGGGGTTATCCCGAGGTCCTTCACTTTCGATATTGTCCTGCTGACAATCCTAAGGTCCTTCTTGTCCCTGTCGGAGAGGCCGGCAAGCACCTGGAAGGAATCGTCGTCATCGTAAATCGTGAAGTTGGGGCTGAGGCCCACGCTCTCTCCGAAACGCCTGAGGAGAGAGGCACAGAGCGAATGGAATGTCCTTACGACCATCTTCGATGTATCGACGCCGGGCAGCAGCTTTTCGAGTCTGTCCCTCATCTCCTTCGCAGCCCTGTTCGTGAATGTCACGGCACAGACCTGTGACGGATATACAAGGCCCTTCTCTATCTCGTATGCAATCTTATATGTAATCGTCATTGTCTTGCCGCTTCCGGCACAGGCAAGGATGAGGAGGTTGTTCGAGCTGTCGAGCACGGCCTCCTTCTGTTCTTCGTTAAGCGCTGACAGGTCAATCAATGAGAATACCCTCCAGGTCCACTCCGCGGACGCTTCTTATTCCGACAGTCACGACATCGCCGCTCTTGAGGCCGCGGCCCATGATGACGGTGGCACCGTCGACATCGGGAGCCTGGGAGTATATGCGGCCGATGGCGAGCTCTTCGCCGTCTATTATCTCCTCGACGAGGCAGCGGTACTTCTTTCCGACAAAGCGCTGGAGACGCTTTTCCGTTATCGCACTCTGCTTCTCCTCGAGTTCCTTCTGCCACTTCTTCGCTTCCCTCTGTGCCTTGTCGTGTTCCTTCTGACTGCGCATTCCGTATGCGGGGGTGTCCTCCTCCCTCGAGTAGAGGAAGGATCCCATCCAGTCGGGCTCGGCCTTGTCTACAAACGACAGAAGCTTCTCGAAAGCCGCCCTGTCCTCCCCGGGATAGCCCAGCATGAGGGTCGTACGTATGACGGCATCGGGATTCTTCTCCCTGATCCTCTGGAAAAGGGAGGCGTAGATATCGCCGTCGCCTGTTCGTTTCATGGAAAGAAGAACATCATGGTCTGCATGCTGCACCGGGATATCGAAATAAGGGAGGATCTTCTTTCTTGATGCCGTGAGGTCTATAAGTTCCTCTGGGAAGGTATCGGGATGTATGTAGAGCATCCTCAAGACAAAGTCGCCATCGAGGGATGAAAGAGTGTCCATCAGCTCGACGAATCTGCTCCTTCCGTAAAGATCGAGTCCGTAGGCACCGAGGTCCTGGGCTACGATGTTTATCTCGTAGATTCCGGCCTTTACGAGCCTTTCGGCCTCCGCGACTATCTTCTCGAAGGGCCTGCTTCTCAACGGCCCCCTGATGACGGGGATTGCACAGTACGAGCAGCAGTGATTGCAGCCCTCGCTTATCTTGAGGTACGCACTTCCGGGGAACGAGAGAAGATCCCGTCTCTCGTCACGCTCCCTGTCGGGATCGGGATAGGGAGGAACGAGAAGCGTCTTCTCGCTTCTCCCGACTTTCTCGAGAAGGGATGGAAAGAGCGAGAGATCACGGTTACCGAATACGGCATCGGCCTCGTCGATCTCCATCTCCCCTCCGTAGCGCTGAGCCAGACATCCTGCGAGTATTATCTTCGCTTCCGGACATTTCTCCCTGAGAGAGAAAAAGGTATTTATCGATTCCTCTTTCGCACTTCTTATAAAACCGCAGGTGTTCACGACAACGACGTCGGCTTCCTCCGCCGTCTCCACTCTCTCATAGCCGTTCTCCTCCGCATATGAAAGGAGTATCTCCGAATCAACCTGGTTCTTGGCACAGCCGAGGCTCTCTATGTATATCTTTTTCATAACCCCTACAATACCGCAAAAAGAGAAAAGAAGGTAGAGAGACGGCCTCAATACCACAGCCAGAGCAACCCTCGCATTGAAATGATAAAAATGCCGTCAGATGCATGTTATCCCTCAAAAAACCGCTTATAATCTGCATTTCATTGATAGAAAGTCTAGTTGACTGCAACTTATAACACATTTTATAATTATTTCCATGATAATCGGAAGAAAACGTGAGATTGCAGAACTTGAAAGACTTTATGACAGCCAGAATGCAGAATTCGTCGCTGTATACGGAAGGCGGAGGGTCGGCAAGACCTTCCTTGTCAACGACACTTTCGGCGACAGGATAACCTTCAGACATACGGGTCTCTCTCCCGATGAAATGGAAAGTGGCAGAAGCGGTACACGCGCACAGCTCAGGCATTTCTACAACTCGCTCCTCCTTCAGGGAATGCAGGGCCGTCATATCCCGCATGACTGGCTCGAAGCCTTCTTCATGCTGACTCAGTTTCTGATAAGCAGAGGCAGCGATGAAAGGCAGGTCGTCTTCCTTGACGAGCTACCATGGCTCGATACTCCGCGCTCGGGATTCATAACCGCACTTGAAGGTTTCTGGAACAACTGGGGATGCACGAGGAAGAATCTTCTCCTTATCGTATGCGGCAGTGCAAACTCGTGGATCATAAACAGGCTCATCAACAATCACGGCGGCCTCTACAACCGTGTCACCTATGAAATAAAACTGATGCCGTTCACACTCTCCGAATGCAGGGATTTCTTTATAAGCCGGGGAGTCATGCTCTCTGACTATGACATCACACAAGCCTACATGATCATGGGAGGTATCCCGTACTATCTCGGATATTTCAACAAAGGAGAAAGTCTTGCCGGCAACATAGACAGAATCTGTTTTTCAAAGGGAGCAAAACTCGGCGCTGAGTTCACGCGTCTCTTCTCCTCCGTATTCGACAATCCGGATCTTATTATGGCTATCGTGAGAATTCTGAACGGGAGAAGCATGGGCTATGAAAGAAAGGAGATTATGGCAAAGCTGGGACGAATCGACAACAGTAACTTCTCCAAGGCATTCTCTGCTCTGGAATCAAGCAATTTTATTCTGCGGTACGTACCGTTCGGCATGAAGAAAACGCAGGTTTATTACAAACTCATCGACCCTTTCTGCATCTTTTTTCTCCGTTTCATGGAAAACAGAAAGACACTGGATGAAGATTTCTGGATGATGAATGTAACAGCACCCTCAATTAACACATGGCGTGGATATGCATTCGAAAATGTCTGTTTCAACCACATACCGCAGATCAAGAATGCTCTCGGAATAAGTGGCGTACAGACCGAATGCTCCGAATGGACAGGGGACGGTACACAGGTTGACCTTCTGATAGAGAGGAAGGACAACGTCGTGAATATGTGTGAAATAAAATTCTACGGGACTGAGTTCACCGTCGATAAAAACTATTACTGTACGCTGAACGAAAGGCAGGTCATACTCTCGAAGAGCCTTAAAAAGAGAACAGTGGTTCACAACACACTCATTACAACATTCGGCCTTAAGTATAACACATACAGCGGCGTCTTCTCGAATACGCTCACTCTCGACGATCTCTTCCGAGAATAAGCATCACTCCTCGTTTTCCGGTGTTCAGTTGCCACACCCTTTTCATCAAGACATACCCGACGAAATGCATTTAATGAACCTCCTCGGGGCAAGCCCCGAGGTATCACAGGTTCATCTCTTTTATATGTTAATGCTATCTAATTATTTCTCCAAATAGACAAACAAATTTGTCCATTTTACCCTCAGCGTTTTGTCCGCGGGGGTATTCATTTACACTTGTTTTCGATGATATATTGGGGGAAAAGCTAATAAAAAAGGAGGTAGGGATTCATCTGGTCTCT
>CAVFZO010000092.1:0-8446 GCA_963626925.1 Clostridium sp. AM49-4BH | reverse complement strand
GGAGATGAAAAGCGGCGGCAATAAGATCCGGAAACAGGGGGAAGCGAAGAGGGGGGACGACGGAGTTTGTCTTGTCTGATGAGAGAGACAGCTCCGCCGGTTTTATATTACAATACAGGAGAAAACTAAAATGACAAGAGAAGACAACATCAGGGTATTCGAAGACACCTATGCTGAATGCAGCAACAACTATAAATTGCGGACAGCCGTGAGGGTATCGGTGAGAAAGCAGCGACTCATCCTCGAAGGAGAGGAATATACTCCGAAGGAAAAGATCGTCTACGACAAGACGGCGAAAATCATCGTATCCGGAAAGCGGACGATGGAGGCTGCAGAGAACTACAGGGGGATGAAGACGGCCGTGCTCAACTTCGCTTCCGCCGCAACTCCCGGAGGCGGGGTGAGGAAGGGCTCCTCCGCCCAGGAGGAGAGTCTCTGCCGCATCTCGACACTTTACCCATGCCTCAGAGATAAGAGGCTCTGGGACAACTACTATTCTCTCAACAGAATGAGATGTGACAGAAGAAACACCGACAGCGTCATTTATACTCCATCTGTCATCGTCTTCAGAAGTGACGACAATGATATGGAAAAGCTTGGCGAGAGAGAGTGGTACAGTGTGAACGTGCTTTCAGCCGCTGCTCCCGACCTCCGTTCCCCGCGTCCGGGCGACTCGGACTACGGTGTGAGAGAGACGAGAGTCGGGGGAAGCGAAATCTATGCACTCCATTACAGGAGGATGAAGCGCATTCTCGAGATTGCCGCGGGGGAGGGCAATGAAGTCATCGTTCTGGGGGCTTTCGGCTGCGGTGCCTTCCGCAATCCTCCGTCTCTCGTTGCCCGGGCTCTCAGAAGTGCCGTCTTAGAATACATCAACCGCTTCCGTACAATCGAGTTTGCAGTTTATACCCATCCGGACCGTGACAGTGCAAACTATAGAGCATTCAGAAGTGAGTTCCTCTCACTTATGTAAAGAAGAGAAGCCTCGCATCCCGGGTCTGTTTGAAGGCGCTTTGACTCGGCAGATCTCCATGAGTGAGACAGAGTATCGTCTTAATTCATAACCCGGACTTCTTTGTTTTTATCGAGAATAATGCCTCCCTTTTAGAAAGGAGGCATTTTCTCTTCAGTATCCGATTCCGCCATTCTTTTCAGCATAGTGCCCGAACTCCATGCTGAAGGTGCCGCGTCCCTGCGTCGAGCTTCTGAGAACCGTCGTGTAGCCGAACATCTCCCTCAGGGGAACTTCTGCAACTACCGTGTCGGCTGAGGATCTGCTCTCCATGCTCAGCACAATGCCGCTCCGCTGCGTAATCGAGGAGATGACATCTCCGATGTATTCGCCGGGGGCCGTAGCCTGTACTATCATGATGGGCTCCATGATGACGGGGTCGGCTTCCGTGCATAGTCTGTCGAAGGCCTGGGCAGCACATGAGGAGAAGGCGAGTACGGACGCACGGAGAGGATCGTATCCTATATCTGTAACGTCGACTGTGATGTCCGTGCACTCGTAGCCGTACTTTATTCCGGAGGAGAATGCGCCGTGTATGCCGTCCTTCACTGCATTTATGATATCTTCCGGAATATCCTTCGTCTTTGCAGAGATAGTGAGAACGTTTCCCGTCTTTGCAGGAGAGGGGCTAACTGTAAGAGAAAGCTTGGCCCAGTTCTCCTTGTTTGCGATTGTCCTCTCGTATTCCTCGCTTCCGGAGACAGTCTTCTTTATGGACTCCCTGTAGGATACCTGCGGATTTCCGACTCTGGCCTCGATCTTCATCTCCTTTGTGATTCTTGTCACAAGGACATCGAGGTGAAGCTCTCCCATTCCCGATATCACAAGCTGCCCAGTCTCGCTGTCCTCCTTGTATGTGAAGGTGGGATCCTCCATCGCAAGAGTTTCGAGAGCCTTCTGGAGTTTTGCCATATCAGATGTTGTATTGGGTTCTATCGCGACAGATATGACAGGTGTCGGGAAGACCATGTTCTCGAGAAGGTAGGGATGGTTTTCGCTTCCGATGGTGTCACCCGTCTGTGCGGCCTTGAAGCCGATGATGACTCCGATGTCGCCGCTCCTGAGCTCGCTCACATCCTCCTCTCTCATGGCATGCATTCTGACAAGTCTGTTGATCCTCTCCTTCTTTCCCTTCGATATGTTATATACCGCAACTCCCTTCTTCAGTGTTCCCGAATAGACTCTGACAAAGCAGAGGGGACCGGAGTGCGGGTCTACCTGGATCTTGAAGATCAGTGCCTCGAGGGGGCCTGAAGGATTATGACGTATTGCTTCCTTCTTCTCGGGGTTCTTTGCGTTTATAACCTCAATGTCAGCTGTGTCGAGAGGGGACGGAAGATAGTCGACGATGCCGTCGAGAAGAGTCTGGACGCCGATGTTCTTGAGAGACGAGCCTACGAATACCGGCAGGATTGTGCGCTCTATCGTGCACTTTCTGATTGTATCCTTCATGAGGGAGATAGGAATCTCAGCTCCGTCGAAGTAGAGCTCGGTAATCTCATCGGAGTAGGACGCAAGCGAATCGATGAGACTCTCCCTCATCTCTGTATACTTTTCACTGTAATCTTCGGGTATTTCATCTTCGGTGACTGTTGAGCCCTGGTCGTCTGTACTGAAGGAAAGCATCTTACCCTTCATGAGGTCAATCACTCCCCTGAAGGAGCTTTCCTCACCGACGGGGATGAATAGGGGCACGGGATTAGCGCCGAGCTTTTTCTTCATTTCGTCAAGGACGCGGTAGAAATCGGCCCCGAGTCTGTCCATCTTGTTGACGAAAGCGATTCTCGGCACGGAATATGTGTCGGCCTGACGCCAGACCGTCTCCGTCTGGGGCTCAACGCCTCCGACTGCGCAGAAGACGCCGACAGCTCCGTCGAGGACCCTGAGGCTTCTCTCGACTTCGGCTGTGAAGTCAACGTGACCGGGTGTGTCGATGATGTTGATCTGGTGGTCCTTCCAGAAGCATGTCGTGGCTGCACTTGTTATCGTGATGCCCCTGTCCTGTTCCTGTTCCATCCAGTCCATCGTCGCTTCGCCGTTGTCGACTTCCCCGATACGGTGGTTCTCTCCCGTGTAGAATAGGATTCTCTCGGTAGTCGTCGTCTTACCTGCATCTATGTGGGCCATTATGCCTATATTTCTTATCTTGCTGTCGTCCATGATGGTGAGACTATCATAAAAGAAAGACAGTTTCAATTTTCCCCTTGACATAATATACCCCCGGGTGGTATTTATATCATACCCCTTAGGGGTATTGGAGACAATATGGCGGAAAAAGAATGCTGCTGCGGCTGCGGGAGCGGAAGGAAGACTGAGAGAAGCGTGGAGGAGAAGAAGGCCCTCGAGAACAGGATCAACAGGCTCGTCGGGCAGCTCGGGGGCATAAAGGGAATGATAGAGGACGACAGATACTGCGTTGACATACTCATGCAGTGTGCTGCGGCAAGAAAGGGCTTCGAAGCCCTCGAGCGCGAGATATTCTCATCCCACCTTCACGGCTGTGTCGCGAGAGATATAAGAGAAGGCAGGAACGAAGTGCTGGACGAGACGATGGATATTGTCGAGAGGCTGATGAGATGAAAAGATACTCCGTTAACGGAATGAGCTGCGCCGCATGTTCGGCTCGTGTCGAGAAGGCTGTGGCAAAAGTCGACGGCGTTGATTCCGTCTCTGTAAGCCTTCTTACGAACTCGATGAACGTCGAGGGAACGGCATCAGACGAGGCAGTCATAAAGGCCGTAACTGATGCCGGCTATTCGGCATCAGTTGAAGGAAAGGACGCCAAAGGGGCAGAAAACGATGAGGCTCTCGAAGACAGGGAGACGCCGAAACTTATAAAGAGACTCATTGTCTCCGTCTTTTTTACGTGCATTCTTATGTACTTCAGCATGGGGGCCATGATGTGGAGTTGGCCCCTTCCGTCGTTCTTCACGAAGAACCATCTTTCAATAGGAATCGTCGAGATGTTCCTTTCCTCCGTTGTAATGGTTATAAACCAGAAGTTCTTCATATCGGGAACGAAGGGAATGCTGAGGGGGGCTCCGAACATGGACTCCCTTGTTTCGATGGGGTCGGGTGTCTCGTTTATGTGGTCATTGTATCTTCTGCTTGACGCCTCGTTCAGAATGGGCTCTGGAGATATCAGTGGAGCGATGAGCTGTATCCACGGCCTCTACTTCGAGTCTGCCGCCATGATATTGACGCTCATAACAGTCGGTAAGATGCTTGAGGCAAAGAGCAGGGGGCGTACCACCGATGCCCTCAAGAGCCTGACGAAGCTCAGGAGCAGGGACGCCGTACTCATCGTCGACGGCAGGGAAGTGGTTACGCCGATAGAGTTCGTCAAGGTCGGCGATATCTTTGCGGTAAAGAGCGGCTCACAGATTCCCGTGGACGGCATTGTAATTGAAGGAAGAAGCGCCGTTGACGAGTCCTCCCTCACGGGAGAGAGTCTCCCGGTAGACAAGGAGAAGGGAAGCCGTGTCTCATCGGGCACCATCAATCAGTCTGGCTATCTTCTATGCAGGGCCGAGAAGGTCGGTGATGACACCACCATTTCCCAGATAATAAAGCTTGTCGAGGAGACGGCATCCTCGAAGGCCCCCATACAGAAGACGGCAGACAAAGTCAGCGGCGTTTTCGTCCCCGTTGTCATCGCCATTGCTCTCGTAACCACAATCGTATGGCTTATCATCACACACGATACAGGATACTCCCTCGAGCGCGGTATAAGCGTACTTGTAATATCGTGTCCGTGTGCCCTAGGACTAGCTACTCCCGTCGCCATCATGGTCGGAAGCGGCAAAGGTGCAAAGAGCGGCATCCTCTTCAAATCCGCCGAGGCTCTTGAAGAGCTGGGTAAGGTCAGTATCATAGCTCTCGACAAGACCGGAACCATCACCGAAGGAAAGAGCACGGTCGACACCGTTTATTCTTACAACGGCGACAGAGACTCACTCATAAGGACTGCCTCAGCGCTCGAAAGCGTCAGCGACCATCCCCTGAGCAGAGCCGTGATGAAGAAAGCGGAAGAGCTTGGTATAAAGCCGTATTATGCGGAGAAGGCCGAGGTTGTTCCGGGTAAGGGCATCAAGGGAATGGTAAACGGAAAGATTGCCTACTGCGGGAACCTTTCTTTCATCGGGAATTTGGAAATCAGTAACAGAGGCTACCTTGAAGAACTCAATGAAAAGGTCTCCTCCTCCGGCTCGTCTCTTGTCTATGTCGTTTCTGATAACATTCTCCTGGGTCTTATAACCATCAAGGACAGGATAAAGAAGGACAGCAGAGAGGCTGTTGAGATGCTCGACAGAATGGGACTCGATGTCGTCGTCATAACCGGAGACAACGAGAACACGGCAAGGAATATATGCTCTGGACTGAAGGTGAAGAGGATAATAAGCGGAGTCCTTCCCTCAAAGAAAGCAGAGGAGGTGAGGAAACTCAAGGCTTACGGAAAGGTTGCCTTCGTCGGGGACGGAATCAACGACTCTCCGGCCCTCACCGAGGCCGATGTCGGCATTGCAATCGGAAGCGGTACCGACATTGCAATAGACTCCTCGTCGGTCGTTTTGATGAAGAGCACGCTCATGGATGCAGTGGGTGCTGTTAATCTTTCGCGCTCGACGCTGAGAAACATACATGAGAATCTCTTCTGGGCGTTCATCTACAACTTGATCGGAATACCACTTGCAGCCGGCCTCTTCATCCCCCTCTTCGGATGGCGTCTCGAGCCGATGTTCGGAGCCCTTGCCATGTCGCTCTCATCTTTCTGCGTCTGCTCGAATGCTCTGAGGCTGAACCTTGTCAACATATACAAAACGAAGAAACACAAACACAGAACGGGGAATTTCCCCGTAAAGGAGAATAATGAAATGGAAAAGAAAGTAAGAGTCGACGGCATGATGTGCCATCACTGCGAGATGAGGGTCGAGAACACGCTCAAAGAGATCGGCGGAGTTGAGGATGCTCATGCAGACCACGAGAAGGGGGAGGTGACACTAACTCTCATCCATAATGTTGATGAGAGCGTCATAAAAGAGGCGATCGAGAAGGACGGCTACACAGTATTATCAATGGAATGAGAATATAAAGCGGAGGAGAGAAATCTCCTTCCTTTCCTCTTTTCTGTTGTCGAGGGAGCTCATTATAAAGTAAAGTTTTCCCATGACGGAAAAATACAGATATCATTTTGTCGACAGTAATCTCGTATCGGGATGGTCTGACGACGGCGTCCATGTCTCATGGTTGAATCCTTTCAGAGAGGAAGAAGACGAGAGTGCAGAAATCGGCAATCTCTTCTGGACATATATCGGGACTCCTGAAAAGTTACTTGAAGATTTCATATCTTCTATGTCGAATCTCTTTTCATTTTTCCTCGGGAAAATGAAAGAAGGAAATTTCGACTTCATCTTCGAGGATGAAATCACCGGAAGGGCCAGCCTCCTTTATCAGTTGAAAAGTGCCGACTCTTACATAAGAACCTCTTTCGAAGAAAGAGAAAGGCTCATTGATCTTTTCGAAAACGATGATGAGGTCGAGAGTGACAGCACGAAAATCTCCGAAGAGGCCGCTCTCGAGATAAAATCGCATTATCTTCTCTTCATATTCAGCAAGATTTTCGAAAATTCCATTTTTCTTATGCGTCTTGATCCCGTGCTTCTTCATGCTCCCGAAGGATCCTCCTTCATACTCGGATCAAGTCCGATGAATATCATCAACCCGTTCTTCAGCGAAAGACATCCGGAAGGATTTGTAGGATACGAAGAGGAGCTCAGGGGTGCCTGTCTCATAATGCCTCTCTCTCCATCTTGGGCTTTATGCCTATACGATCCGAATATCTACAAATTCCGTAGGAAGAGCGGGAAATGCCTGCTGACTGACCATGATGTTGACGTTCTTAACATGATCCAGATATATAACGGAGGAACGGAATACGGCTTTGTTTATAAGGGATGCGGAGATATTGTCCGCAACTCAGTCTGCCGCACAGAAGATACTTCCAGATTGAAGAATTCCCGGCATTTTGACTCATATCCTTTCAGCACGGATCTTTCCGTCTGCTTCGTCAAGGCTGAAGCCGAGGACAATTTCTCATCATACTACGATGAGCCTGTCTCACCGTTCGTCGAGGAAATGGAGAAGTACAACGTCTCATTCAACTTCCGTCTTGCAGCAGAAGATTCTGATTACAGAAAAGAATCGCACAGACGTTTCGTTTATGCATACAATTATCTCTTCGAGAATCAAATTGAAGAGTAACCGGGATAAGGAAAAAACATGAATAAAGAATACAGATTCCAGTATATACCGTCATACATCATCAGAAACTGGAAGGACGGAGACGGCAATATCCCGTACGTCACAAGAGGCAGCAATGATGTATTCACTTCACCCCTTGAGGATACATTCATCGAACCTTTGAGGGTGAATGTCTCTCCGGAGAAACTCCGAGAAGCTGATGCCACGGCGAACACAAGACTCGTCGACATCGTATCTGCTATTTCCCACGGAGATTTCTCCTCTCTTGACAAGGGGATATTCTGGTTCAGCGCATTGATGACCCATCTCTTTTACGTCAATCCGTTCGGAAGACCGAGAATGCAGGACATTGCAGCTCTTCATGCTGAGGAACTTGTCAGAAACTGGTCGGGAGCCGAGCTGTCACGGATTCTCACGAAGCATTTCACTGACTACAGGACAACAGCAGATATCCTGAGGATGAGGGAGCTTGCGAGCACAGCCTTCGTATACGGCTTCGACCTCGACTCTGTCGTTCTCGAGGCTGCCGGAACAGTCGACTTCGTACTCGGTTCAAATCCCTCATTCTTCTTCAATCCATCCGGAAATGAACGCTTCCAGGATGCTCAGAGCGAGATTGCACAGAACGGCATAGCCGTTTTCCTTTCTCTATCCCCGCGCTATGCGCTCTGCCTCTATGACGGCTCTTCATACAAGGTGCGAAAGAGAGAGGGCAGGGTGATTCTGAGTGAAGAGGACACTCTGAATTTTAACAAGATAATGGCGACGTGCGGCACCTCATGCGTCTTCTCTCCGACAGAGAAGTACGGCGACGAGTACTATGCCCATATCTACGAAGACATCGGAGAAAAATACTGGGATGAGAAGTGTCCCGAATTCTCTTTCTTCAGGATACTTGCCGATGTTTATTCCCGTTACTTTGCCGAAAGGAAATTTGCAGGAAGAATGCTTGAGTATGACTCTTACATTTTTGATCAAAAGGATGACAAGAGCTTAGAGGATTATAAGGAACGCATAAGATACGCCCTTGAACTTGCATCTGAAATTAAAGGTCTGAAATAAACGGCAGTCCGTGTCTAAGCTGTTGTTAGTTCCTTACATTCTCCGCCGCTGAACTGATCACACTCTTGAACGAGGTAATCTGAATCGAACACTGGGCAAAGAGTGTCTCGT
>CAVFZO010000091.1:0-8553 GCA_963626925.1 Clostridium sp. AM49-4BH | reverse complement strand
AGAGTTTTGTACCTTGCGTCATCCATGCTGGCTGGTCTGTCTCCGTTCTCAAACATAAACGACATAACTGCGTATATAGAACAGAATCTCGGCCTAGCTAAGCCTAAGAGCTTTTCGTACCTTCGTGTTGTAGATCCGGTTGCTTATGAATACGTTATTAAATCGGGCACGTTGTTAAAGAAAACAGAATTCACGGCTTAACTTCATCTCCGTTTTATTTCTGACAATGATTTCCAAGGGGCGATTTTCTCTTGTTTCATTCATCCCGGACAAGCCGTATTGCCGGACAAAATTCCGCTGTTTATTTGACTGTCCGCTTTTGTTTTGTAGTTCCAAAACTGCATGCTGTGTCATTGTCATTTTTGATTAGTCTTTTCTAACCTTTTCCTTATGTACTGGACTTTTACATCTGTTTTTGTTACTTTACCCGTCGAGGGAGTAGGAGCGCCTGGCGAACAAGTCAACATACTGGATTATTCCTGGCTTGTTGTAATTCCGAGACTCACGCTGTTAAGGTGTGAGGACAGTCTTTCCCTTTTCAGCTGACATTTTATTCAGGACAGAAAGAGGAAATTCATGGACTGGGGACTTTTATTTGCAAACAGCATACTGCTGGGTGTCGGCCTTGCCGTTGATGCTTTCAGCGTTTCAATCGCAAATGCGATAGCCGAACCCGGGATGGGGAAGAACAAGAAAGCATACATCGCACTGACATATGCACTGTTCCAGATAGCAATGCCGCTTATCGGGTGGATATGTGTCCATACGATAAGTGAATACTTCACTGCATTCCAGAAATGTATTCCTTACATTGCACTTGTTCTCCTTTCATATATAGGAATCAAGATGCTGGTGGAAGCGAAGAAGGGAGGAGACGATGAGGAGATACACTATGTCACCCTCTCTTTCGGCACTCTCATGATCCAGGGCATTGCAACAAGCATCGACGCCCTCTCCGTCGGCTTCGCCATCGCAGAATATTCCACAGCCGAGGCTGTTGTGGGCTCCGTCATTATCGGGATCGTCACATTCTTCATATGCACATGCGGGCTGTGGCTGGGTAAGAAGGCGGGTGAGAAACTGAAGAGCAAGGCCACCCTATTCGGAGGCATTGTCCTCATACTCATCGGTATCGAGATATTCGTCAAAGATCTATTCTTCTGAGATACGTGAGACCGGAAATCCGGCTTGCCTTTCATTCAGTCCCCCTGTCAATTGAAGGCCGGGGGTCATTTTATATTTTGACGATGTCTGATGAAGTTTGCCTCTCCGTTCCTTTATGGTACAAGAACAGGTTTTTTCCCGTTTCGGAAACTTCTTTGATTTTCTTCGACTTTTTTCCGAAGCGGGAAATAAGTTGGATTGTTGTGCTTGTTTCTTTCTGTTACGAGATGAGGCCGGATCTCTCCGGCCCCGTGTCCTCTTTATTCTGCTTCAGGCAGTTTCCTCTCTTTCGGCCTCCCTCAGTCTCTTTGCTCTCTGTATCGAGTCCCTGATAATAGGCGATGCCGTCTGGACAAGGATAACGATTATGAGTACAAGGCCCTGGAATGTGTCCTGGATGTCGACGGAGAGTGAGGGTATGGAGACTATGATGAAGTTGATAGTTGTATAGGAAAGAGCGCCGAAGAAGACGCCGAGCAGGTTTCCCCTTCCGCCCGCCATCGATATGCCGCCGAGGACGATTGCCGCTATGGCATACATTTCGTAGCTCTGCCCAGAGGATGCAGGAGTCACGTTTCCGAGCTTGCATGCCTGTAAAATTGATGCGACTCCCACCATGAGGCCGGTGATGACGAAGACGCTGACCTTGACGAAGGTCGTGTTGATTCCCGAAAGGTGTGCGCTCTTCTCGTTCGACCCGACTGCATAGACGCTCTTACCGTACTTGGTCTTCCTTGTGATAACGATGAACAGTGCGACCATCAGGATGAAGACGAAGGTGATATACGGTATCGAGAAGGATCCGATCTGGAGCTTTCCAGTTCCGAACTGCATTCTCAGAAAATTGTATCTGCTGTTGGTTCTGAGCATTGCGAACTGGCTCGATGTCGAACCCGACATCTCAGAATCGACGGCCCTGACGACGCTGAGTGTCAGTGAGCGGTAGATCAGCATCGTGCCGAGCGTTGCGATGAACGGAGGCATCTTCGCAAGTCCCACGAGGATGCCGTTTATAAGGCCGCAGATGCATCCTGTGACGAGCGCCGTGAGTATCATGACGGCAATTGAGTTCGTGATGTTGAATGCAACAATCGTCGCACTTGTTGTAAGCACGAGGGCCGATCCGATTGAGAGGTCAATCTGTCCCGTTATAATGATCAGGGCCATCCCGAGTGCCATCGTACCGACGATACATGTGTTCTGGGAGCTCAGTATTGCCGCTATGTGGCTCCACTTGAATGTGTTGCCGTTGGCTGTCAGCGTTATGGCATAGACTATCATGATCAGAAGCATGATGAATATGAATGTATAGTGTGACCAGATTCTCGTAACTGTGTTCTTTATTTTATTTCCGTCCATTTTCCTTACCTTCCCAATGCACCTGTGGAATAAGCCATGACTATCTCTTCATTGACCTCATTGTGCTCGAGTATCTTCACGATTTCACCGTCGTAGAAGACGCAGCAACGGTCTGCTGTCTTCTGTATCTCGGGAACCTCGAGGGTGTTTATGATTACAGTCTTACCCTCTTTCGCGAATTCGAGTATCAGGCGGTATATCTCACTCTTGGCTCCGACATCGACGCCCTGTGTCGGGTTGTCGAAGAGAAGAATCTCGGCGCCGGTGTTGAGCCAGCGTGCGAAGAATACCTTCTGCTGGTTGCCGCCCGAGAGCGACGAGATGTTCTCGCTGTGCGCCCCCGCTTTGATGTTGAGCGTATTCTTCTGGTAGAAGTATCTCTCCTCATCGCCTTTGAAGTCGATGAACTGATGTTTTTTCGACACCACGTGCTCCGCCGTAACGAAGTTCTCCATGATCGAGAGAGACGGTATTACCGAGTTCTCCTTCCTGTTTGCAGGAAGCATGGAGACCTTCTCCTTCATGAAACGCCGTATACCGCCGCGTATCTTTTTGCCGTTGACTTCGATAAAGCCCCCTTCGATGGGGATGACGCCGAAGAGAGCTTCGATGAGCTCCCCCGCTCCGCTTCCCGCAAGTCCTGTGAATGCGAGAATCTCACCCCTTCGCACTCTGAATGATATGTTCCTGAACCCCCGGCCGCGGAGGTTGTGTACATAGAGCACATCCTCTCCTAAGGATCTCGGCTCATAGTAGTCCGCTTCCTGGTAGCTCGAGCCGACCATGTCGGAGGCTACGGCTCTTGCATTCGTATCCTTTATATAACCGCAGGAGACGAAAGAGCCGTTTCTGAGGACCGTGTATCTGTCGGCTATCTGGAATATCTCGGGCATCTTGTGTGATATGAATATGAAGCTCTTGCCCTTGGCCTTGAGAGAACGCAGTATTCCGAAAAGATGCTCGACTTCGTCTTTAGAGAGCGCCGTCGTGGGCTCGTCGAGTATGAGGAGCTTTGCGTCGGCATATAAGGCCTTGCATATCTCGAGAAGCTGCTTCTCGCTTGTCTTGAGCTCGCTCACCATCGCCCCCGGATCCATTGTTACCCCCAGGGATGAGAAAAGCTCGTTTGTCTTCCTGACCTGCTCCTTTGCGTTGATGAAGCCGAATCTATCTGTAATCTCCCGTCTTAGGAAGATATTGTCTGCAACTGTAAGATCGTTGATTACATTGAGCTCCTGATGGACGAATGCAATTCCCGCCTTCTCCATCTCCTTGATTGAAGGAGCAACGTATTCCTTATCGAGGAATCTTATTCTTCCCTCGTCGGCTGTCACGACGCCTGTGAGGATGTTCATCAGCGTCGACTTTCCGGCGCCGTTCTCACCCAGAAGGGCGTGTACCTCTCCCTCTTCCACATCGAAGTGGACATCCGAGAGCGCCTTCGAGCCGCCGAAGGCCTTTGTTATGTGTGTCATCTCAAGAATCTTCTTCATGAGGTCTCCTATCAAAGATGGAGACGGATGGGGTCTCCCCACCCGTCCCGGAGTAACTTAATGGCCGAGGAAGCCTTCGTACTGATTGACGTTCTGTCTGTCAACGATCCATACAGGCTCTGTGTCGACATCGCCGTTATTGTAAGACCAGTTGCCGCCAAGGTAGTCAAGCATCTTGTCGATACAGCTCTTCATCATGGACGGACTGAAGTAGACGCTCATCATGTTGTCGAAGTACTTTTCTGCGACAGCTGTCTGAGTGGAGGAACCGTTCATGACGTTGTAGAGTTCCTGCATACCGCCGATAGCGGAGATTGCAATGTTGAGGCTTTCGAGCTTCTTCTTTGCACTGTCACTGAGAGCTGAGCCTTCGAGAAGGTTGAGCATACCGAATGTCATCTCGTCATCCATTGAATAGATGTAGAGGGAGCCCTGTGCCTTTCCTGCGATTTCCTCGAGCTTCTGCTCAAGATAAGCATAAGCACCGTCAGCAGACCAGTTGCAGACGACGGAGTATGTGTTGAATACTGCGTCAAGCTCGGCATCTGTCCAGATTTCTGTTGTATGGAAGCTCTTTCCGAGAGCCTTGTCCGAATAATCAAGTTCGCCTTTCAGGAACTGTCTGAAGCCTTCCTCTCTGTACTTACATACAGTACCGTTGTCGCCGTAGAGAACAACGACAGTGTCGCCCGGCTTCATGCCGTTCTGCTGGAGCCAGTATGCAATACCGGCACCGCACTGCCAGTTGTTTCCGGAGTAGTTGAGGATAGCGTAGTCCATTGTCGATTCGATGAATCTGTCGAACGATATGAACGGAATTCCTGCTGCATAGAGCGCTTCCTGTCCTGCCGCCGCACTGTCTTCGAGAGCGAACATGACAACACCGATGGCATCATCGTTTGCAACGATTGTGTTACAATGGTCGACCTGCTCCTCTCCAGAGGATGCCGCCATGTATACTGCCGTATACTTTCCGGCCTTTGTGATCTCTTCACACTTCTGCTGTGCATAAGAGCCTGCCTGTGCCGTCCAGCCGTGGTCGGGTGTTGGTCCGAGAACGTAGATCTTTGTCTTTGCTGCAGACTTTGTTTCACCTGCTCCCTGTGCAAAGAGCATCACCGAAACAAGAAGTACAAGTGCAATTACCAATACTTTTTTCATAGTTTTTCTCCTTTTTTATTCACAAGCCTCAACGAGGCTCTATTTACATTACCTTCTCCTCTCTTCCGCTCTCAGCACTTCTCTGGCATGCAAAGACAGCTTTCATCGACCCGATGATGTCTATCGCATCGAGGATGGAGGGCCTCTTTTCGAGAACCGCGTCCACGAACTCGTCGATAACGCCGCTCGAGGCCATCTGCTCGTCGCTGTTCTGCTGGATGCGGTCGAGCGCCAGCTTCTCCTCTCTGCCGTCACTGCGGACGATGATGAGCGAATACTCGGGGTCGCTGTAGAGCTTGAGGACACCTTTTTCGCAGAAGATGTTCGTCTGGTTGAACTCGGTGCCGTAACACGTCCAGCTTGTCGTGACAGTCCCGAAAGCACCGTTTCTGAATGTGAGAATCTCGACAGAATTGTCGTCGACTTCAATCGGACTTCCGTCCTCGAATGTCTTGTCGATGGTGCACATCCTCGAATATGCCTTCTCGTATTCATCGCCCACGAGATATTTGATAAGGTCTATCTTGTGTATACCGAGATCGGCCATGGAGCCGAAGGCCGCGGCACTCTTTTTGAAGAACCAGGTATTCCTGCTCTTCTCCACGCTCCATGTCTCGGGTCCGCCGTGGCAGAACATCGTCTGGAATGTAAGGACCTTCCCCATCGCTCCGGATGAGATAATCTCCTTTGCCTTTCTGTGGGCAGGAGTCAGCCTCTGGTTCTGACCTATGCAGAGCCTCCGCCCTGTACGTTCTGCCGTATCTGTCATCATCATACAGTCTTCGATTGTGACAGCCATCGGCTTCTCGCAGAGAACGTGCTTTCCCTTCTCGAGAGCACGGATAGTGGTATCTGCATGGAAGGCATTGGCGACGCAGACGGAAACGGCATCAACGGTTTCATCATCAAGTAGTTCATCCAGGCTCTGATACACCCGTCCTCCGAAGAGGGAGGAAAGCTCATCCGCTCTCGTGGAGACGGCGTCATAGAAGCCGGCTATCTCGACATTGCTGTTTCTGCTGTATTCATATGCGTGGCGCTGCCGTGCGATACTTCCGCATCCGATTATACCTACTCTCATCTCCGCCTCCTCCTAGATAACATAGTTCTCCATGTATTTCTTCGTGATTCTTATCGAATCGAGAATCTTCACCTTCGTTCCCTCGAATGCCTTGTCCTCTATCTCGACAACTGCATGTCCATCGTACCCTATATCTGTAAGGGCACCGACGAAGGACGGCCAGTCGACGTCGCCGTAGGGCGGAAGTTTGGGAGACATATACTCTAATGGATATGCCATGACTCCGACTCTTTTCAGCTTCTCCGGATAGAGCTTGATATCCTTGAAATGTACGTGGAAGATCCTGTCTCTGAAGTCGTAGACGGCCTTCACGTAGTCAAGCTGCTGCCATATGAAGTGCGACGGATCAAAGTTTATTCCGAGTCTTTCCGAACCCAGAGCAGCGAAGACCTTCTCCCAGTTCTCCGGGGACGTGAATATGTTCTGTCCCCCCGGCCACTGATCGGAACCGAAAAGCATCGGGCAGTTCTCGATTGCGATTTTAACGTCTTCCTTCTCTGCCAGGTCCAGAAGCGGAGTCCACACCTTCTTCACGAGAGGAAGGTTATCATCAACGGTCTTCGTCTGGTCCCTGCCGATGAACGTTGTGACCATGGAGACTCCGAGCTTCTTCGACGCTTTGATGAGAGCCTTGATGTGCTTCGCGGCAGCCTCTGCCTTTTCGCTGTTGCTGTCGAGGGGATTGGGATAGTAACCGAGGGAGCTTATCTCGATATGTCTCGCCTTGGCATATGAGACGATGCTCTCTGCATAATCGTCGTCGGAGAGCACCCTCTCGGCATCTATGTGACTTACGCCGGCATAGCGCCGCTCGGCCCTGCCTTTGGGCCAGCATGCCACTTCCACCGACTTGAAATTCATGCCGGAGGCAATATCGATAACCTCTTCATATGTCCAGGAATCAAGAATAGCGCTCAACAGTCCGAGTTTCATGTAACACCACCTTTATGAAACAGGATGAAATAATCAAATCCCTTCCTTTTGTTTCTTTTATTGTTTTAACGGATTCTGAAAGCTGTCAAGGAAAATTTTAGGAATTTATTTTCTTATTTTTCAATAACTTACCGAAAAACGGCACAACAAGCATGTCAAACTGTGTTGTTTCAGATTCTTTCTGAAATATCATGAAAATTTCAGAAATAATTTGACATCAGCTACTCTCCCGTTTATTCTCGGAATATGAAGAGAGCAAAACTACCGGTAAATAGAATCGCTTTAGTCACAGGGCTTTCACCCGCGACTGTGTCGCGCGTGATCAATCATCCCGAGATCGTCAACGACGAAACGAAGAAGAAAGTCGAGAAGGCCATCAAAGACGCCGGCTATGATTTGGACGCACTGACAAAGCGTCAGGCCGACAGCAACAAACGCATAATCGTCGTCGCACTGCCCTCGATCGACAACCCCTTCTACAACAGTGTGGTCAAGGGTATAAAGACAAGCGCCCACAACCACAACTACGAGGTTCTGATTTATATGGGAAATATAACGCAGTCGACTGTCGGACAGTTCTTCGATGTTCTGAAGATGTCGTCGGCAAGGGGCGTCATCTCGATATCACGTAAGCTCGACACCGAAGTGGCGGACAGGATAGACGGCGAACTGCCGTTCATCCAGTGCTGTGAATATAACGCCCTCAGCAGGGCGACATATGTCTCGATCAACGACTATGCATCTGCCAAAACCGCAACTGAGTACATCCTTAATATGAACTACCGCCGCGTGGCATTCATCAACGGCCCCCTGTCATTCAACTATGCAATCGAGAGACAGAAGGGCTTCGAGTCCGCCCTGCAGGAAAGAGGTATCATCATTCCCGCCAACTGGAAGATATCGGTACCGGAGGTCTCATACTCCCTCGGCTATTCGGCGGCATCCCAGCTTCTGGGAAGCAAGGAGAGGCCCGATGCCATATTCTGCGCTGCCGACGTATTCGCCATCTCCGTCATCAAGGCCGCAAAGCGCTACTTGCTGCGGGTCCCGGAGGACCTCGGGGTCGTCGGATTCGACAACATCGAAGTCGTCTCCGTCATCAACCCCGGCATTACCACGATAAACCAGCCGTCCTACCAGATAGGCTTCACGGCAGGAGAGACTCTTTTTGAAAAGATAGTCGATCCCCAAAGCCGTCCCCGCTCGATTCTCCTCGACACCGAGCTCATCGCACGTGACTCGATTGTTCCATTTATAAACGAGAAACTGTAGATGAAAGCCGGAAACGGGGAGACGTGTGTAAACGACTTTAGTGAACTACTCGGTAATAAATTACCAGAGCATCATGGCTGAGATTGCTCT
>CAVFZO010000090.1:0-8625 GCA_963626925.1 Clostridium sp. AM49-4BH | reverse complement strand
ACTCATAATTCCTTTGATACGGTGGTATAAAAAAAGTCACATCGTTGTTTGACAATAAATCCAATAACTTGCAATATCTTGGTTCCATCTCCCCCTAACTCCTCTTTAATTCTCTATATTCTATCACATTATCAGCAGACCACTCTTTAATTATTGTTGGGATGGGTTCGTATTCAACTGGTTCTTCCTCTTCATCTTCGGGAAAGAGAGAAAGTTGAATATTTTCTTTTTCCTTCTCTTTTAGTAACAGTGGAACACTATCATTGAAACCATCCATCTGCCAGAGGTTCCAGCTTATGATGTCAGCCACTCTCTCAAGTGTTTCGTCTTCCGGGTCTTTATCCCAACGTTCTTTGTAATAATCGAGGAACGTCAGGAAGAGGTTGATGCGGGCAATGAGGAGGCTGTCTCCCTGGAATTCGTAGCCGTACGAACTCTGATAAGCCTTTTCTGCCCACTCAATCCACGATTTTTCTGTTTTTGTATGTTCATTGACTATCCTGAGCTTTCTGTCGAGGAGGCCGATACGTCTCTTCGGAGGCTCGATGAGCTCTCCCGTCGCAACATCATATCTCGAAACAAGATATGGAGCTTCACCGCATGTTATTTCAAGACGCCGTGAAAGGATGTAGTCCTGCCATGATTTATCTTTAGGAAAGTCGATCTTGTTTTCGTTTACTGTCCATGTATGGTCGTCATTCTGAGTATTGAAAACATTTTCCCTGCCGAACCATTCAGAGTCTGCATAGTTGTTCATCTGATTGCAGAGCCAGACAGGGGTGAACACTTCGGCTTTCGAGCGTGTTCTTGATTTCTGCTCTTCAAGTGTTTTCTCTATACGCGGCTGAAGAAGGATAGGGCTGTCGCCGAAGAAGGCGTCTATAGTCAGATTGTCTTTCTCTGAAAAGCCCGCGCCGTAATCCGAGTAGGCATCGGTCGCCCAGATTATGTTCTCTTCTGTTGTTCTGTCTTTAAGGAGGATAGGAAAGACCTTCCTCAGCTCCGGTGATTCAAAATCTATAAGTCTGTTCAATATCTGCACACTCCATCATTATTATAGCTCAAAAACAGGAAGTATTTGTTCATAAAAATATATAGCCCATAATTTTTATGGTATTCTCCCTTCTCAAGCCGTGATTATTGAGATTTGTCGTTATTTCCTTTATTTTATCTCCAGGTAAAAGAGAGGAATTAAGATGCTTTACAACACTACCATCCCCATCGACGAAGTCTGTCGTTGTCTTCTTTGTGATGACCCGCACTGCTCGGCAGCATGTCCGTCTTCGGTCAACCCGGCAGGAATCTTAAGGTCATTGAGATTCGAAAACCCCGTGGGTGCTGCACATAAGCTTCCGTCGGCCTTTCCCTGCAGGGGATGCAAGGCACCATGTGAGGAGGCATGTGTCCAGAAGGCGAACCACATACACATAAAGAGGGTATTGACTGCACTGGACAAGGACAGAGATGGTGTTAAAGATATTCCCGAAACGGATGTGGATCTTTCAACGGATTTCCTCGGCGTCCATCTTGAAAATCCCTTCCTTCTTTCATCCTCGGTTGTTGCGAGCACATATGAGAAGATATCACGTGCATTCGATATGGGATGGGCCGGAGCATGCTTCAAGACCATCTGCGATTTCATCCCCGAAGAGGCATCTCCCCGTTATTCCGCCGTTATGGCTGAACACGGCTTCAGCGGCTTCAAGAATATAGAGCAGCTCTCGACGAACGGACTCGAGAACGACCTTGAGGTGATAAGGCGTCTCAAGAAAGATTACCCTGAAAAGGTCATTATCGCTTCTATCATGGGCCGCAGCGACGAGGAGTGGGAGAGACTTGCGCGCCTGGCAGAAGAAGCCGGAAGCGACATCATCGAATGCAACTTCTCCTGCCCCAATATGGAGGAGGGCGGACTCGGGGTAGATATAGGGCAGAGTACGGAGGCTGTGGCAAGATGTACACGGAGTGCCAGAAAGGGATGCAGAATTCCGCTACTGGCAAAGCTTACTCCCAATGTCGCGGACATGCGTCCCTTTGCTCTAGCCGCAATGGAGAACGGCGCCGACGGAATTGCCGCGATCAACACGATCAAGAGTCTGATGTGTGTGAACCTCGACACATATGTCACGGAGCCCGCCGTCAACGGCCGCTCGGGAGTCGGAGGCTACTCGGGGCGTGCCGTCAAGCCCATCGCACTGCGCTTCATATGGGAGCTTGCCTCCGACAAGGATCTCAAAAGGCCGCCGATCAGCGGTATGGGCGGTATCGACACATGGAGGGACGCCGTCGAGTTTCTGCTCCTCGGGGCAAACCATGTACAGATCACGACATCTGTCATGCAGTACGGAGCACGTATCATTGACGACCTCATTGACGGCCTGAGGTGGTATCTGAGAAGTAAGGGAATTGCAAGACTTGGAGATATCGAGGGCCGTGGAATCAGCAAGGTGAAGGACCTTGACGAGCTCAACCGCAACACTAAGCTGATTCCTGTCATCAGCCGTGACAAGTGCCTCGGATGCGGACGCTGTTACATATCGTGCCGCGACGGCGGACATGAGGCATTGAGGATGGTTGACGGTTATCCGGTCATGAATCCAGTAACCTGTGTGGGATGCCATCTCTGTGTTCTCGTATGCCCCGTGAAGGCGGTTTCGCCCCACGGTAAGAGGATCAAGGTCTGAGAGAAATCTCAAGAGTAAGTAATGTGAAACCGGAGGGAGAGAACCAGGCTGTCCTCCGGTTTTATTTTTTCTGCCATTTCAGGTGTAAAGTCTCTTATAAGGTGTTGCAGAGTCCGGTTCGAGAAGGAAGAAATTGCTTTTCATTATGCTTTCTCTGTCAAATCTGAAGATTGTGCAGAATTCCTCTATAAGGGCGCTGATTTCCTTTCTCTCCTCATCGTCAGCCTTCTTCCATTTAACCTGGGAAGGCAGATCGACGGGAAGCTCGTCAGAGCGCAGTATTATCCTGCCGCCGTGCATTCCCGTTCCCGTGAAGTAGCCGACAGGTGCCTTTCCGTTCTGTTTGAGACCGAGTACGATGATCGTGCCTCCGGCCTGGTATTCGCCGAGGAAGGAGCCTGCGCTTTCACCGATGATTATGAGAGGCTGTTTCTCCCTGTAGGCCTTCATGTGGATTCCCGTTCTGTATCCCGCCTTGTCCCTTATGTATATCCTGCCGCCGCGCATTGCGTAGCCAAGAGTGTCACCGGCGGATCCGTGCACAATGACAAGTCCGTCATTCATCGTATCCCCGACGGCATCCTCAACGTTGTCGAAGACCTCGACAGTGGAACCGTCGAGGAAGGAGGCGAGGGCGCTGCCTGCTACTCCGTATATCTTAATGTTCTTGCCGTCAGATCCCGCTGCTATGTAGCGCTGGCCGCAGAGATCATGTATTTCGATGTCCCTGTCGCTCGAGAGACGGACTTTGTCATTGAGAACTTTGAACTCCATATCTGAGGCATTTATCTTCATAGTTATTCTCCTGCATATCTTATACCGAGGACCTCGAGCTCCTTTTCGTTGAGGTCGATTCCCCTCAGCATGGCCCTGTTGCCGACAAGAGCTTCGATCGAGTTTATTCCCATTCCGCCCATCATTTCCTTTATCTCGTTCGTCCAGGCGTTAACGAGGTTGACGAGCCTTCTTTTTCCCTCCTCCGGATCGAGGCGTCCGACAAGTTCCCTCTTCTGTGTTGCGATACCCCAGTTGCAGTTACCGCTGTGGCAGTTGCGGCAGAGGTGGCATCCCATTGCGATGAGGGCCGCCGTTGCAATATATACGGCATCGGCTCCGAGGGCTATTGCCTTGACGACGTCGGCACTGTTTCTGATGGAGCCGCCCGCCACGAGGGAGACGCGGTCCCTTATGCCTTCGTCCCTGAGTCTTCTGTCGACCTGTGCAAGTGCAACTTCTATCGGGATTCCGACATTGTCCCTTATTACGGCAGGTGCGGCTCCCGTTCCTCCCCGGAAGCCGTCGATGGCTATTATGTCCGTTCCGCTTCTGGCAATGCCTGATGCGATTGCCGAGATGTTATGTACGGCTGCAACCTTCACGATAACCGGCTTTCTGTATCCTGTGACTTCCTTGAGGGCATAGACAAGCTG
Source organism: Clostridium sp. AM49-4BH (assembly GCA_963626925.1). Taxonomy (GTDB): domain Bacteria; phylum Spirochaetota; class Spirochaetia; order Sphaerochaetales; family Sphaerochaetaceae; genus Ornithospirochaeta. Next base: position 4,511 of record CAVFZO010000090.1, on the reverse strand, counting down.
CCTGAGGTCTTCGATGGAGTAGATGTCGTGGTGGGGTGCCGGAGATATTGCATCCGAGAGAACGGGAATCATCCTTGTTCTCGAGACATCACCGACGATCTTCGAGCCCGGAAGATGACCCCCGATTCCAGGCTTCGCACCCTGTCCCATCTTTATCTCGAGGGCCTTTCCTGCCTCGAGGTATTCCGGCTTGACACCGAAGCGGCCGGACGCAACCTGGACTATGGTGTTCTCTCCGTATACGTAGAAGTCCTCGTGGAGGCCTCCCTCTCCTGTGTTATAGAGCGTTCCGAGATCTGTTGCGGCTTCCGCCAGTGCCTTATGGGCATTGTAGCTTATCGAGCCGTAGCTCATTGCCGAGAACATGATGGGCGTGCTGAGCTCGATATGTGGTGTTTCTGTGGTGATTATCCTTCCTCTCTCATCGCGTTTGATCGAGCCGTCTCTCCCTCCGAGGAAGACCTTGGTCTCCATGGGTTCTCTCAGCGGGTCGATCGGGGGATTCGTCACCTGTGAGGCGTTGATGAGAATCTTGTCCCAGTAGACGGGGTATTTCTTCGGCGTTCCCATGGAGGAGAGAAGAACTCCTCCTGTAGAAGCCTGCCTGTATATGTTGGTGATAGTGCAGCCGTTCCAGTTGGAATTGCTCCTGAAGGGGTTCTCCGCCTTCCTGATTCTGATGGCATCTCGCGGACAGAATGAAGCACACCTGAGGCAGCTGACGCATTTTCCGTCATCGGCAGTCATGACGCCCTTTGCCTCGTTGTAGTGATGGACGCCGTTTGCGCATTCTCTTTCACACCTAAGGCAGAGCGTGCACTTCTCACGGTCTCTTACGACTTCGTATTCCGGAGAGATATAATCAAGTCCCTGCATCTACTTCTCCTCCATTTCATCAAGTCTGACGACAACGGCTTCGCCTCCGCGGGGATGCCATATCCTGTCGGGGACGGGTTCACATGCCCTGAGGGCCGCCTCTTCGCTTGCAAAATAGACCATGTCGTCCTTTTCGGCCGCGACGAGACTTCTGAGCTTGAGTCTGTCGTTGAGTGCCATGATACCGCCCGAGAAGCCGACGAGGATGGAGAACGGACCCGTTATGAGAAGGGGGGAGAATGTGTGCCTGAGGTATGTGTATTCTCTCTTGTCCTCCTCCTTCATCCTCGATATCGTGCTCCAGAACGGGGCTGCGATCACGTGGGAACTCTCCTCCATGGTAAGGCCCTGTACTCGTGTCAGGTAATCGAGGATGTATGTTATGACTTCCGTGTCTGTCTGCAGTGTGCATCTGTAGCCGTACATCTCGACGGCACGTCTGTTGGCGTCGTAACTCGATATCTCGCCGTTGTGGACGACAGAGATGTCGAGAAGGGAGAAGGGGTGCGCTCCTCCCCACCAGCCGGGGGTGTTCGTAGGATAGCGTCCGTGTGCCGTCCATGAATAGCCTTCATATTCCTCAAGGCGGAAGAAGTCTCCTACATCCTCGGGGTAGCCGACTGCCTTGAAGCATCCCATGTTCTTTCCCGAAGAGAATATGTACGCCCCCTTTATATGGGTGTTCACATGGACGACGGCGCGAACTGTGTACTCCTTCTCATCCATCTGCGAGAGCTGAAGCTTCGTTTTGAGAGGGGTGACGAAGTAACGCCACATGAGAGGAACGTCTGTGATGTTCTTGTTGTTCCTCGTCGGGATCTTCGAGAGATTGACGATGTCGAAATACTCATCGAGATAGCGTTCCGTCTCGACTCTTGCATCGTTGTCATCGTAGAAAATATGGAAAGCATAGTAATCCCTGTATTCGGGATATATCCCGTAGCCTGCAAAGCCGCCCCCGAGGCCGTTGGACCTTTCGTGCATCGTCCTTATCGCGCGGATCATCTTTTCTCCTGTGAAGAGCCTGCCGCGTTTTGAGAACATTGCCGAGACTGCACATCCCGACGGTATCCTTACTTCGCCCTCAAGAGGAAAGTCCCTGTTCTTGAAATAATCCATGACGCCTCCCGATAAAAAAAGCGCCCGAAAAGGGGAGTAATCTCCCTTTTCAGACGCCGTTGCCTTTACTGAAAGATATAAAGAACGGGGAAAAAGTGCAATAGTATCAAATTAAAAATATAATACATTTTTCATAACTTATTCTGTTGAAAAAGAATGTCTGAATGAAAAGTCTTTCAAAAGGGCTTGTCTCTTTATTGTGTGGTTTTTCAGGTAGATGGCAGAGCGGTAATATTGTACGATATCAGAGTGTCCGGAAGCCGGAAGGAGAAAAAGATGGAGAATTATGTCAATCATTATGTCAACAGAGATATACTCAGGGGATGGTCGGATGACGAAAAGAGCGTCATGTGGTGCAACCCTGTGGAAGGAAAAGAGGGAAGAAGCGTCGATATCGATGAAATATATACCATAACCCTCCCCGAGTTTTCCGATGAGGTTGCGGCGAAGGTGGATTATGCAGGAGTCTACTTCCGTAAGATGATCAATGCTCTCAGGAGCGGTGAGCAGAAGGTCTTCGATCCCGTTGACACCGATCAGAGGGAGACGTTCTACTACGAGTATCTGAGAGCTCTCTCATGCTTTAAACTCGACTATGCAAGATATATGGGGGAGAAGGTCCTTTCCCTTATGAACGAATACAAGGGGCTTTCGTACTATACGGTAATAGAACCCTCTCTCGGCACATTGATAAATCACGAGAAGACCAGCCTGGAGCACGGTCCCATCTTCTCTCTTTCCATGATGGACCTTAAATGCGTCATGCTCCACTGCCCGGAAGGAAAGAGTTTCATCCTCGGCGCAACTCCGGTCAACGTCCTCAACCCATACTTCGAGAAGAGATTCTACAAGGTCGACAACGAAGCGAAGATTACGGTTTACAAGGGGACCATGATGGTCCTCCCCGTAAGTCCCTCTCTTGCCGTCTGTCTCTACGACAGCGATGTCTACGAGTTCGAGGGGGACGGGGAGAGCGTCGTTCTCTCCGAAGGCGATGTCGATATATTGAACAAGGTACAGCTCTTCTCATCGGAAATAGACGGCGGTGTCGTTTACAAGTGCGGCGAAGAATACATCAGGGCTCTCAAAAACGATTTTCCCGTGAAGCCGTACAGAACGGGAAGGGATTGGCTCCGGGCCGACCGTTATCCTTTCTGGACGATGCTCTCGGTGATGAAGGTGAAGGATGAAGCAGTATCATCTCTCAAGAAGAATCTGAAATCGCCGATGCGTCCCTTCTCCCTCATGATAAAGAACTATGACAGGGAATGGGAGCACAGGACGGGGAAGGGCTTCAACAGAGATGCTATCATCAAACGCTATCTCTTTGCGAAGAAGCTCCTCAGCGGCGAGTATGACGAATAGGACGTCTTGACGTATCAAGGCTGTGTCACTAACTTCACTAACTGAAGAGAGGCTTTCCATGCAGAAGAAAACAGTGAAGAGAATACTTGCCATAATCCTGGTCATCCTTGTTGCAGCGGCCGTAGCAGTCGGTTCGATAATATATGTCAGGGATTACAGAAAGACGAAGGTCTTCACTTCTCAGAGCGGCTCGAGTACGATGACCGTCTATATGGTGGGAGAGCCTGATTTTCCGTTCGGAAAGACGGATTGCCGTCTTGTCCTCAAGACGAAGGGGAAGGATACTGTGAAGGAGGATTTCTCGGTAGCAAACGACGGCGCAGTCGTCACAGAGGAAAACTTTTCGGTCGAATGGAAGGATAACTCCGTCCGTCTCCGTGTAACGGGTTCGGAGCAGGAGATAACATCCTACGTATACGGTATCTGAGAACATTGATTGAATGCGTACTTACGCCCCTTCTGCCTTTTTTCCGGGTTGAACGGAACTCGGGAATACTTGTGCATCCGGATTTTGCGGTATCGCGTTCGGAGTTGGACAACCTCCGATAATGAGGTATAATAGGGAAACCCTGTGAAGGAAGAAGGGGAATGATTGAAATGGAATACAGAAGAAGATATATATTGACGGCAGTACTCTGCATACTGGTATCTGCACTTGCCTTCCTGACTGCTCACAGCGTCAGAGGGGATATGATGGTGAAGAAGATTCTCACTTCTTCGCACGATGGTATGACTGTGAAGATATATGAGATAGGGGAGCCGGAAACACCGTACGGGGAGACCAACTGCCGTATAGACCTCTACGAGAACGGCGAGAAGATGGACGAGCAGGCCGTTTCAATCCAGAATGACGGAGAAGAAGTCACAAAAGATAACTTTCTTGTCGAATGGAACGACGAGACTGTTGTGATAGAGACCATGGGTGCCGAGCAGCAGGATATCACTGTAACGATTAATTACTGAGAGAGGCCGTTTATTCACCTGAGGATAAATCTTGCCGGGAGCTCTGGTGCTCCGGACAATAATTCAGTTGCCGGATATCTCACCCCGCGATCACTTTTCTGATATAATGACTCAAGTGGATAAGGGGGTGAATGTTTCATGATAGTCTACGAAGGAACAAAGAGCGAGTTCCAGGAGGAAATCAACAA
>CAVFZO010000089.1:0-8646 GCA_963626925.1 Clostridium sp. AM49-4BH | reverse complement strand
CTTACCCTGGCGACACGGAAGGAAACGGAATGGAATGGCGTGTTCTGTCCTATGATAAGGATAACAAACGTGTTCTCGTCATCAGCAGTCCTTTACTGGATACATTAGCTCATGCAGATGATACTTCAAAGACATACAAATGGTCTGAGAGCAAGATAAACGCATGGCTCAACAGTGATGCAGACGACGGCTTCATCAAGAAATACGGACTTGAGGACGTTCCGGCTGCTGTCGAACACAAGACGGAAGAAGGCGACGATAATTCAACACAACCCGAAGAAACAACAAGCGAAAAGGTCTTTATTCTTTCAAAGGAGGAAGCTGGGAAATACTTCAGTACTGATGACGAGAGAAAGGCTTCAGGGGGACCGAATTCCCGAGATAACTACTGGTGGCTTCGTACCCCGGGAGCAGATACTTCAAAAGTCTGTTGCGTAAACTTCAACGGAACAATCTATGACTCTGCACCTGTTGATGGAAAAGAATTAGGTGACATTCTCTTCAAGGTAAGACCTGCGTTCTGGATAGATCTGTAGTCTGTTCTGTAATCTGAGCCTTCCAGAAATCTGCATACAATCAAAGAGCCCCTCTCCTTTCCCTTCATATAATTGGAGGGAGAAGGAAGGACAGAGGAGGCTCTTATTCTTTCTTCGCCGAAACTATGTAGAGTGGAATCGATAACGCCCCCGATGCTGCCGACAAAGATACCATCGCCGTAATGCTCACATCGTAGAGGACCCCGAGAATCCAGCTTCCGAGAAACCAGAAGACGCCAAAGGAGAATTCGAAGACGCCGTAGCCGGTGGCTCTGCTTCTCTTGGGAACCATCGTCGTAACTGCAGCTTTGAGTATGGACTCCTCAGTTCCCATCCCTATTCCCCAGAGAAGTTCCCCGGTGATAAGAACAGCCTTCGATCCGGCAAAATAGACAAGAGGCGCAAACGGGATGGAGAGAAGCGTCGAGAACACGAGTGCCTTCACTCCTATCCTGTCGTACATGAAGCCGAAAAGGAGTGCAGCAACTGCATCCACCGCCATAGCCGCGGCATAGAGAAGAGGAAACGTCTGAGATGAGATAAGTCCGGTCTTTCCGACGTGCATCACGATGAGCGAATAGTCGATGAAGGGCGAATGCGAAGAGACTTATCGCAGCAATGTAGAGGACAAAGCTCTTCTTCATCATGAAGGGCACATACTCATTCTCTTCGGGTTCGAAGAGTTCGGGGACGGGAACCTGTGTTTTGTCAGTAAAAGCAGGATAAGGGTAACAGCCCCGGGGATGGCGAGAAAAGCAAAACAGGCCGAATAGATTTCAAACTGTGTGCCTTCAGTCCTGAAAAGCATCACAAGATAGAGAAACACGGGACCGAGGAATGCCCCTGTCTGATCCAGCACCTCCTGGAGTCCGAAACTCTTTCCGACACCCTCCTGAGATGCCGCAAAGGACATCAATGTATCTTTGGCGGGCTTCTTTATGGCCTTTCCCATCCTCTGTATTACAAGGAGAAGACATGCCGCCATCCACCCGTTCTTTCCGACGAAGGCGAGTGCAGGAACCGTGACAATATCGAGAACGTAGCCGAGCACTGTCATCGGCCAGTAGAGCTTTGTTCTGTCCGTAATCCTGCCGAAGACACAGCACATGGAGTAACCGATGAGTTCCCCCAGTCACGAAACAAAGCCGATCGTCCCGCCCCTGCCCCGAGGAGCGCAAGGTATGCCCCCCTTATACTCGAGGCCCCCTCATGCGTCATGTCTGAAAAGAGACTGACGATGCCGAAAAGGATGATGAAGAGCATAGCCGGACTCATCCTCTTCTTCTCAGTTTTCATATTCCTCATTCTCCTTCACGATCTTCTCCACTTTTCTGAAGTCGTTCCTTCTCTCTTCCTTGCACTTGAGATAAAGCTTCTCGAGAATGGACGAGAAGCTTTCCTTCTCCCCGTCGGTGAGGTCTTCGAGAAGCCAGCTGTAGAACACAGTCTCGACATGTTTCTTCGAGTTCTTTAGCTCCTCGGCTTTCTCTGTAGGATAGAGAAGATGGCTGCGTCCGTCTTCCGGATTATCCTTTCTCATGACAAGGCCCTTTCTCTCCATCGAGGAGACCTCTCTTGCAACCGCCCCCTTGTCAAACCCCAGGTAGAGACAGATCTCCTTCTGCGTTATACCCGGCCTCTTTCTTATCGTATGAAGGACCTCGGCCTCCCCGGGTCCTATCCCCGAACTCCCGAGGGTGCGGAAGGCAAACTTCTCCACTTCCCTCGCTATCTTCGTGATTCTGCGCTGTGTTATGTCCATGAAAACCAGTTGCAGTGTCAACTAAATTGTTTGCCAACATCCTTACCTGAAAATCATCCACAGTTCGGCTTAGAGATAAAGGAATACCGGATATCGAATTAGGGGCGGGCGGCAAAGAGAATGTGATGCATAGTCGATTTGAACGTTTTTTTCACATTTAGGGTAGAACTCTTTTTCTATATGTGTTTCAATTGATTGGAAATCATCAATAAAGGAGTAACAGATGGAAGACGGCCGTAGTGGTGACACAAGAGCTAAAAGTGCAGAAACCGAAATGCCTCCAAGTAGAATGCCGTCTCTGTTGACGGTTACAAGGTAGGTCTTTCCCTTTCTCACTCAATCTAAGATGAGGAGAGAATCATGGAAGAAGATATGCAGATTACACAGCATCCCGATTACGTCCAGGAGCTGGTCGAGATTATCAGGAGCAATATTTCCCCGATGGCACTCACGGAGAAGCTGTCGGATTATCATGACAACGATATAGCAGAAGCAATGGAGGAACTCACAGCAGAGGACCGCAGCAAGATATACAGGATCCTCAACGCCGAAAGCCTCGCAAACATCTTCGAATACGTCGAGGATGTGGCGGAGTACCTCAGCGAGCTCAGCGTCAAAAAGAGGATAGCCGTCCTCGGCAGCATGGAGACCGACAAGGCCTCGGCATACCTCAAGAGCCTGCCCAAGGAAGAGAGGAACACCCTCATCGAATTCCTCGACGACGAGACGAAGCACGATCTGGCACTTCTTGCTTCCTTCGACGATGATGAAATCGGCTCGAAGATGAGCACGAACTTCATCGAGATCAGCAACGGCCTCACTATAAAGGAGGCGATGAAGGAGCTCATCGACCAGGCCGCGGAGAACGACAACATCCAGACTATCTATGTAGTGGGTTCCAACAAGCTCTACTACGGTGCAATCGACCTCAAGGACCTCATAAGAGCTAGGGAGGGAAATACGATAGACAGCATCGTCTCCACAAGCTACCCCTACGTCTATGCCCACGAACTCATCGACGACTGCGTCAACAAGCTCAAGGACTACGCCGAGGACTCCATCCCCGTCCTCGATTCGACCAACAAGCTCGTCGGCGTGATTACAAGCCAGGACATGATGGAACTCATCGACGACTCGATGAGAGACGACTATGCCAAGTTCGCATCACTGGGTGAGGAGGAGGACCTTGAAGGAAGCGTCGTCTCCTCCGTCAAGAAGAGACTGCCGTGGCTTACGATACTGCTCTTTCTTGGTATCGGGGTATCTGCGGTGGTGAGTTTCTTCACGCAGATAGCGGCACAGATAGCAATCCTCATCTCCTTCCAGTCGCTCGTTCTCGACATGGCCGGTAACTGCGGAACGCAGTCGCTTGCCGTCACCATCCGTGTCCTCACATCTGAAAACCTTTCGTTCAAGGACCTTATGAAACTCGTATGGAAAGAGACGAGAGTGGGATTCTTCAACGGCGTCATAATGGGCGTCATATGCTCCGCCGTCATCGGCCTCTTCATATTCCTCTTCAAAGAGCACAATCTCGTATATGCCTTCTCGATATCGTGCTGCACGGGACTTTCACTCGTCGTTGCAATAAGCGTATCGAACCTCATGGGTACGATAATCCCCATCATCTTCAAGAAGATACACATCGACCCGGCAGTGGCGTCGGGGCCGCTCATCACGACGATGAACGACCTTGCAGCTGTCATAGCATACTACGGCCTGGCATGGCTTCTGCTCATCAATGTAATGCACATAACAGCATGAGACTGAGCTCTCCGGAAGGAGAGCCCTTCTCTTTTTGATGAAATGCTAAATAACGAACAATCGTACCAATATTTTAAAAATACCCCGTTGATTAAAAATTGTTTCCGCCATTAGAATTTAATACGGAGCAAAGGATGATTTACTGTGTCGAAGACGAGCCTGCTATAAGGAACATGATGCTTTACACTCTCATGGCCGCCGGCTATGATGCGGATGGTGTCGATTCCATGAAGGCGCTCCGGGACAGAATCGGAAAGTGCAGACCGAGGCTCATCATTCTCGATCTCAGCCTGTCGCAGGAAGAGGCGGGAAATGCTCTCTCCGCCCTGAAAACAGATCCGGAAACAAAGGATATCCCTATAATCATGGCACAGGGGAAAGGCAGGATGACAGAGGGCGCCGTCACGGCAGACGATTACCTTACTAAGCCGTTCGGCATGCTGGAGATGATCAGCCACGTAAAGGCTGTGATAAAGCGTACAGAGCCCGAAGTGGAGTACAGAGTCTATAAACTCGGACCCCTCACCCTCGATACATCAAACAACAGCGTGACTGTGAACGGCGAAAAGGTGAAACTCACCATCAAGGAGTACGAGATACTCTATCTGCTGCTGCAGGATCCCGGGAAGATCTATTCGAGAACCGAACTCATGAAGGCCATCTGGGGCATAAACGCCATCGGCGCAACAAGGACCGTCGATGTCCACATCGCGACACTGAGAACAAAAATAGGAAATGCCGCACGCTACATCGAAACAGTGCGCGGCTCGGGCTACAGGGTACGAGGGGAAAAATAAGACTTCCCTCCACCTTACTTCCTGACGAAAAAGGTCTTCTCTTATCAACCAGAGCTGTTTCCGGGCTATCTTATACGCATACGCAATGGCACGGTACTTTTGAAAATAGACAACAGAAACATACCGGAGTCGTTTATAATAGTGCGGGTGAAGGAGTGATTCCATGTTTAATCGAGACAGACTGAATGAAATACTTGCAGAATACAAAAACAGCTTTGCCGCATCATGGTGGCCTAAGGAGAAATTCAAATGGGAAGCCGTCAAATGGTTTCAGGATAACTGGGATGTCAATGCCGCCGACTTTTCCGGAATGCTGGTCAAGTCTCTCGAAAAGACCAAGAATCTCCTTGCTTCAAACAACAATTTTCCCCAACGCATGATTACTTTGTTGGCAAAAGCGTTCCCTGAAGAAGTCCGTTCTATGTTTATCAATCTCTTTGACGAAAACAAGGATCTCGTCGAACGCACGGAAGCATTCAAAAATCAGTCAGCGGTCCTTCGGGTAAAATACGGAAAGGGTGCGTCACATCACTATCAATCAGAGAATGCCATCAGCACCTATCTCTGGCTGCGCTATCCTGACAATTATTACATCTATAAGTATGGAGAGGTGAAAGCAGTTGCAAACGAGCTCAAGGCGGACTATCCATTCAAAAAAGGTGCTTATGCCGAAAACATACGTTCTTTCATCCGTTTCTATGACGAACTCTGCCACGCAGTTGGAGAAGATGCAGAACTTGTCAACCTCTTCAAGTCCCATCTCACAGATACATGCTACCCCGACCCCGAGCTCAAAACACTGACATTCGATATTGGTTTCTACATCAGCAGGCATCAATCCGGAAAGGACTCTGGTAACGAATGGTTCCCCTTGTCATATGCTCCAGGTCTCTCGATGGATAACTGGCTGGAACTGCTGAAAGATCGTACGGTATTTACACCACAGAGTCTTGAAATCATGAAACGAATGAAGGATTCCGGCGGCCAGGCCACATGCAAGGAGCTTTCTGAAAAATACGGCAACTCCATAGCCTTCTACAATAAAGGCTCGACATCCCTTGCCAAAAGAATTGCAGAGAAGACAGGATGCCCGCTCTGCACAGAAAACTCTTCCAAACTCTGGCCCATCCTCTATATAGGACGTTATACAACTGAAGATGAAAAGGGAGTTTTTATCTGGAGACTCCGAGACGAACTTTCCTCAGCGCTGGACAGGACAGACCTCTCGGATGTCAGACTATTTGCAGAAGATAATCCGGAAGAGAAAGAACACGGCTGCTGGTGGCTGAATGCGAATCCCAGAATATGGCGTTTTTCCGACATCTCCGTCGGCGACGAGCAGTCGTACACCCTCTATAATGAAAACGGAAACAAGCGTCGTATTTTCCAGAACTTCCTTGATGCGAAAGAGGGGGACATGATCATCGGATATGAATCAAATCCGGTGAAACAGATTGTGGCTGTCGCACGTGTCACCAGAGAACAGGACGGAAAGGAGTTCTTTTTCGAGAAGCTGGAAGGACTTCCGTCTCCGATAGACTATGCGAGGCTGAGGGAATGCCCGGAACTCGAAAACATGGAGTATTTCCAGAACCCCCAGGGCAGTCTCTTCAAGCTTACGCAGGACGAATACAATTTCCTCTTCGACATGATCCGGGAGGAGAACCCTGCATCTTCTGCTTCTTCCTTCGAGCCCTATACAAAAGACGATTTTCTTGACGAAGTATTCATGAGCGAAAAGCGTTATGAACGCCTCTGCGGAATCCTTGAAAACAAGAAGAACATCATCCTCCAGGGAGCCCCGGGCGTCGGAAAGACATTTGCGGCAAGACGCCTCGCATGGTCAATGATGGGGGAAAAGGATGACAGCCGCATAGCATTCGTCCAGTTCCATCAGAACTATTGCTACGAGGACTTTATAATGGGGTACAAGCCCGATGACGATGGTTTTAAATTAAAACAGGGCATCTTCTACAGCTTCTGCAAGAAGGCCGAAAACCAGAAGGACAAAGATTTCTTCTTCATTATCGACGAGATCAACCGGGGTAATATGAGCAGAATCTTCGGAGAACTCCTCATGTTGATTGAGAAAGACTACAGGGGGACAAAGATGACTCTGCCTTACGACGGACAGCAGTTCTCGGTTCCCGAAAACCTTTATATCATCGGGATGATGAACACGGCGGACAGAAGCCTTGCGATGATTGACTATGCCCTCAGACGACGTTTCAGCTTCTTCGAAGTCGAACCGGGATTCGATTCCGAGGGATTCATCAGATACCAGAAGAGCCTGAATGACGATACAATGGACAAGCTGGTGGAGAAAATGAAGGATCTCAACCGCGAAATTTCCGCCGACAAATCTCTCGGTCCGTCATTCTGCATCGGTCCCAGTTATTTCTGCGGCTGTAAGGAATGCACTGCACAGTGGCTGGAATCGATTGTCGATTACGATATTCTTCCCATGCTTTCCGAATACTGGTTCGACGACGCAGACAAATACAGGCGCTGGGAAAATATCCTGCACGGTGTGTTTCAATGATCCGAGATAAGAACATTCTAATCAAAAACATCTACTATATGCTTTCATATGCCTTCGATGTTCTGAATCAGGGAGGCTATGAAGATATTGCATCCGAAAAGTTCGAGAATATCCACAACCTCCTTGCGACGATTCTTTCAAAAGGAATCGGAATTCAGCTGAAGAAGGGACTCTACAGGGAATACCTTGAGAAGAAGGAGTCAATGCCTGTCCTCCGCGGGAAAATCGATATGTCCGGGACTATCAAAAGCCGCATCTCAAGAAAACAGCTTCTGGCCTGTGAGTACGACGAACTCACAGAGAACAATCTTCTTAACCGTATTATCAAAACCACCGTCATGCTCCTTCTCAGTCACAAGAATGTAGATCCGGAATACAAAAGTGAACTCAAGAAGGAGATGCTCTTCTTTTCGAATGTCAGTACGATTGACCCGGGGGCAATCCGATGGTCCTCCATCCGCTTCCATCGAAGCAACAACACCTACCGCATGCTTCTGTCTCTGTGCCAGCTGATTCTCGAAGGAATGCTCCTTACCACCGACTCCGGAGAATATAGAATCTCCTCATTCTTTGACCGGAAACACATGGAACGCCTCTATGAGAAGTTCATACTCGAGTATTACATAAAAGAGCATCCGGAGGTGAAGGCCTCGTCATCACGGATCGGGTGGAGTCTTGACGAAGGAAATGATAACCTTCTTCCTGCAATGCAGAGTGATATCATGCTTACGAGGGGCAGTGAGGTTCTCATCATCGATGCCAAATACTATTCTCATACCACACAGACCCAGTATGATGTACACACCCTGCATTCCGCCAATCTCTACCAGATCTTCACCTATGTAAAAAACAAGGATGCCGGATTCGGCGGCATGCCGCACCTTGTTTCCGGAATGCTCCTCTATGCCGCAACAGACGAGGAGATACAGCCGGATGAGAGTTATCAGATGAGCGGCAACAGAATAAGCGTGAAAACACTTGATCTCAACCGCAGTTTTCCAGAGATTGCCGGACAGCTTGACCGTATAGTCGAGGATCACTTCCAACAGGAACGTTAATCCGGAACCGTAGAACGCCGTCGGAAGAGGTAATCGAATGACCTTTCTATTGAGAATGACATCACTATTAAGTTAGAATCATCAACAGCAGTATATCCTTTCCGGCATACAGATGATGAAGATTAAAGAGTTTTTTGCAGACCTGATAAAGAAAATCAAGGAATACCTCTTTTCATATTTCAAGGGG
>CAVFZO010000088.1:0-8753 GCA_963626925.1 Clostridium sp. AM49-4BH | reverse complement strand
GGAATTGTTATATTTTTATCGATTCGCCGTCAGCGGAATACCTTCTTGAGGTCCATCGACGGCTCGTTCCATCCCGATCTCACGGCTTCCTGGATAAGATCGCTGCGCATCGACCCGTGCAGCATCATGACGAATGTGTAGTATGATGCCTCGCTGTAGCAGAAGAGGTCGTAGCCGCTCTTGTAGATGCAGTCGGGTCTTATCGAACGGGAGACGTATCTGATTGACTCAAGATAATCCTCCAGGTCGATGTAGCCCTCCTTTATGAGCGGCATCACGCTCTTCGGGCGTTCGACCTTGATCTCGAATGCGAAGTCGTCGTCGAAGAAGATATCCATATAGATGGAGTAGCAGAAGGGAGAGCCCTTCCTGCGTCCGTTCTGGGCAGTGCAGCGCTGACCCTTGAAACGCTTCTTGAAATCGGGACGGGGCTTTCCCTGGGCTATCAGGACATCCTTGATCTCGAGAGAGCGGCAGAGCTCGTCGCACCAGTCGAAATCCTTGTCGCCGGTCTTTTCATAGAGCAGTGACGGAAGGCCCGGGAGGGAGGAGAGCTTCATCTTCTTTCCGTTGATCTCGACGCCTTTCTTCCTCACATCCTCAGTCTCCTTCATAACCCTCTCCTGTGCCGTCTTGTAGGTGATTGTCGGGGAGAGGAGCATCGTCATGGGAATGGACGGGAAGTAGTCGTAGTTCTGCTCGGCGATATCCTGGAGATTGAAGATATAATCCGTCTCTGCCGGATTATCGAATACGGAGCCGCATGCTGCGAGGGCATCCTCCATCGTCGGGAAGACCTCCCTCTGCTCCTCTTCATCCATCGTGAATGTCGTGGAGAAGACATAGCCGGGTAATCCGAATGCCCGGCATACTATATAACTGAGAGTCCCCAGGGAGACTGTATCGGGAACAAGAATCCACCGCTCGATATGGCCGTCCTCGATATTGGCATACTCCCTCAGGTCCTCCTTCTGGTGTTCGTCCAGAGACGTGAAGTCGAAGGATAGTTTGAGTGGTATGATATCATAGACGGGATTGGATGATGTGCAGTACTTGTCAATCAGGGCCAGATCCAGATCGAGCTTTTTCTTCTTGTTTCCCATTATTACTCCTGGTTTTTCATGCTTATGGGCTGACGCGTGTTCTCGAGGACATCTCTCCAGAGAGCGCCCTCGGTGTTCACGTGGTTGCGCTTTGCAACTGCAGCGGCAATCGGAATGTAGACGAACCGGTTGTTCACCGAAGATGCGATGCACTTCGTCTTACCTGCCATTGCGGCATGGACGGCATGTGCCCCGAGACGTGCGCAGTATATCGAATCATAGCTGTTGGCAGGAGTCGATCTGATGATGTACGATGGATCGATGTATTTTACAGATACGGGGATTCCCTCCTCCTTGAAATAATCCTTTATCTTCTGCTTGAGGAATGTTCCTATGTCCTGATAGAGGAGGTTGCCGCCGGCATCCCTCTCTCCGGTGGGAGGAATGAGATCTGTTCCCGCGCCCTCGGCAACGAGTATGACTGCGTGTCCGCGGTCAAGCATCCTCTTCTTGAGGTGTGCAAGAAGGCCGTTCTTTCCATCCAGGTCGAAGGGATTCTCCGGGATAAGGCAGAAGTTGACGTCGCTCTGTGCCAGCGATGTGTGAGCTGCGATGAATCCCGACTCCCTGCCCATGACCTTCACAAGACCTATGCCGTTGTATGCACTCTTTGCTTCAACGTGTGCCCCTCTTACTGCAGGAACTGCAGAGGCCACGGCTGTATCGAAACCGAATGATGTATCTATGAACGACAGGTCGTTGTCGATTGTCTTCGGAACTCCGACGACTGCAATCTTGAGGTCCCTCTTTTCGATCTCCTCGCTGATGGCCGCCGCACCCTTGAGTGTGCCGTCACCGCCGATGGTGATGAGGATGTTGATGTTCTCGCGCTCGAGCGTGTCGACAATCTGCTCGACCTCCTTGCCGCCTCCGCGGGCAGAGCCGAGGATAGTGCCGCCCTTCTCCTGGATTTCATCGACGACATCGGGATTGAGTTCGATCATCGGCCACGGCGAATCTGCAAGAAGTCCCAGATACCCAAAGGGAATACCGGAGATTCTGCGTACTCCGTATCTGTACCAGAAACATCTTACGACGCTTCTGATGACGTTATTGAGTCCCGGACATATGCCGCCGCATGTGCAGATTGCGGCATGAACACGCTTGGGATTGAAATAAATTTTCTTCCGTGGCCCTGCAAGTTCCAGCAGGTCCACCTCCTCGCCGCCGCCCTGAGGCTTATGGTCGATGTCAAGAAAGATCTTGTCGCTGTCCTCAACGTAGTCAGCCTGACCGTCGCCTGGATGAACCGACATCTGTATCGGGGAGAGAATCTTCGCTTCTCCGATCGTCTCAATGTTGAATGTCCGCTTTGTCACTTTCTTCCTCCTTCAAAAGGAAAGCTAACTCTTCTTTGTACCTATTATACTCCACCAGAGCGGCTTTTTTGGCTTTTTCCTGAAAATTTCTGTAGAGTTCCATATACCGTCTGGCAAACGGTGTCAGTTCAACCCCTTCTCTCGAGGCCCCGCCTCTCTTGCGGGAGACAAACGGTCGTCCGACCTCCTTCTCTAGCTTCTTCAGCATATTGTACGCCTTGGAGTACGAGAGATTCATCTTCATGCTTGCAGCCCTGAGCGACTGCTCCTCTCCGATCTTCTCGAGAAGCCACAGGACTCCGATTCCCATGAACTTCTCACCTTCGTCATCAACAAGATAGAGTTTGGTATCTAGCTCCACAGTTCCTCAGCCCCCTTGTACACAAGATTGACGAGGTCATCTATCTTTTCCTTCTCGACGGAGCAGAATGCAAGCCTGAGCGTCTTATGCATTATGTTGATTGCCCCTATCTGATACTTCTCAAGAAGGTGTACTCTCAAAGCCTCGGCATCATGTCCGTTCGTGCTGAAGGCCATGAAGTA
Source organism: Clostridium sp. AM49-4BH (assembly GCA_963626925.1). GTDB lineage: Bacteria > Spirochaetota > Spirochaetia > Sphaerochaetales > Sphaerochaetaceae > Ornithospirochaeta. The sequence goes on along the minus strand of CAVFZO010000088.1, from coordinate 5,788 downwards.
GCCGGAGTTGAAGGGATAGGCCGTGAGCGCTCTGCTGCCGCTGTGTCTTTCAACTGCTTTCTTCATCACGTCGTACCTTTCGTTCATCTTCTCGAAGAGATACTTCTTGTCCCTCTCGTAGTTCGCGCCGTCCCTCATCGCCTTCAGAAGCAGACTCTGTCCGGGTCTGTCACAGTTGGATACTGTGCATCTTATCGCACCGAGGGTCTTCTTCTCGAGAGCTTCAAGGGCCTTGTCATCCATTCCCTTTCCGCCGTATGTCAGAAAGCCTACTCTGAAGCCCCAGACCATCTCCTCCTTCGTCGCCGCATCGCCCTTGACTGCAAGGATATTCTCATGAGCATCCGAGAGGAACGCAAAGAGACTCTCCTTCTCAGTCTCCTCCTCGTAGAAGAGGCCGTAGTACGCATCGTCTGATATGACGAGGATCTTCTTTCCGGTATCTGCAACGTCCTTCACGGCCCTTACGATATCTTCAGCCTCCTTCCTTGAAGGCGAATAGCCTGTGGGGTTGTTGGGAAAGTTCAGGATGAGGCGCGCCGTGCCGCCTTTTGTCTCGAGGAGGGCTTTCTTCATCCCTTCGGTGTTGAAGCCCCCGTCACGGAACATCGGGAATGTTTTGAGTTCTCCGCCGCCGTAGTTTTCGAAGATAAGCTCGTAGTTGTCCCAGAAGAGATCGGGGCATACGATTTCGTCACCCTCGTCGACGAACATGAAGGCCAGGAGGGATATCGAATGAGTGAGGCCGCCCGTGACAAGAGATCCGCTTGTCTTCTTTCCTTTGAGTGTGGGGTTCTTCTCCTCCATCCTCTCCTTCCAGATGGCTCTGAGGTCCTTGTCACCGCCGCCCGGGGCATATGAGAAGATCTCCTTCTTTGAAAGCGTTCCCGGAACAAATGAGGAGTAGATGTCGCTCAGGCAGAACGGCTCGCCGTTATCTGTCGCAAGACCCACAGTCGCATTGTAGCGCTTTGCCTTTCCTGCAGCCTCTGCAGACTGCGCGACTATACCCTTGGGGAAATAGATTCCCCTTCCTCTCTCTGAAAGCAGTGCTTCTGCCGCCGTGCCCTTCAGAGCCTGGTTGAGTTCGAGTGCGAGTTCGTTCATATTGCCTCCGATTAAAGAAAAATGTTAGGAACAAGAATATTTAATAGTTGCCCGCTTTGCTACCTGATAATAAAACTTTTTCAAAAAAGATATCCCTGTCCGTCTCCGTCTCTCTCCGTTTTCTTCTCCTCTCGTCCGAGAAGAGATAAGAATTCGTCCTCGCTGACGATCTTCACGCCGTTTTTGAGAGCATCGGCCATCTTGCTTCCCCCGCCCTTTCCCGCAAGGAGGTGCGTGGTCTTACCCGTGACGGAGCTCACTGTTCTGCCGCCCCGCTTCTCGACTTCGTCCATCGCTTTCGAACGCGGATTGAAATGTTCGAAGGAGCCCGTGACGCACCATACCTCGCCGGCGAAGATCTGTGGCAGGTCCTCCTCGTCCTTCCTGTCCATGTCGAGGGAGAAATGGAGGCCGTGGGATCTGAGAGAAAGAACCATCTTCATGAAGTTCTCGTCCCTGAATGTCTTTATTATATTGAGTGCCGTCTCCTCTCCCATTCCCTTTATCGAAGTGAATGCGGAGGTATCTTCCTTCACTGCCTTCTCGATTATCTTGTCGATGCTGTCGAAGCCGCCCGAGATCAGGATTTCGGCGCTCTTCTTTCCGATTTCGGGAATGCCGAGAGATGCAAGCACAGTTCTGTAGGGCTGCTCCTTAGACTTTTCAACGCTTTCGATTATCGCATCCACCGTCTTCTCCCCGATGCCGGGGCCGATGGCCTTCGTGTAATCCGCTGTATATATATCCTCGACATCCCTAAGAATATTCATCTCGTAGAGGACGTCGATGGTCTTGGGTCCGAGCGTCTCGATATCCATCTGGTCGCGGGAGGAGAAGAAGGAGAGTCTCCCCTTCGCCTGGTCCGGACAGTTGTAGTTCGGACAGAAGAGATGTGCGCCCTTCTGTACAAGAGGAGTCTGGCAGCAGGGGCAGAGACGGGGAAGGCGGTATGTGGTATTGCCATCCTCGTTCTTCTCGATGACCTCCTCGACAGCGGGAATTACATCACCGCGCTTCGTTATCGAGACAGTGTCGCCTATGCTGAGCTCGAGTTCGTCGATGTATTCCTGGTTGTGGAGTGTCGCCCTCCTCACCGTAGAGCCCCCGATATGTACTTTTTCAATCTCGGCAACAGGTGTTATCCTGCCCGTCCTGCCGACCTGGCATGTTATCCCCGTCAACTTCGACTGGGCACGCGGGGATTCGAACTTGTATGCAACAGCCCACCTGGGGTGATGTACGGTGTAGCCGAACTTCTCCCTGACGTCGAGCTCGTTGATCTTGAAGACAAGGCCGTCTATCTCATGGTCGAGAGAGGGTCTCTTCTCAGTCATGAGCTCTATGTACTTCGAAAGGGACGAAAAGCTGTATGCCCGTCCCTCATCAAGTCCTGCGTCCCTGAGTCCCTTCTCTGCTTCTTCGACTGTCCGTGCTATATATGCAAAATCCGGATTGATACGGAAGCCCAGGTCTCTGAGCTTCTTCAGAATGTGGAGATGGTCGGACGGAGTGAGACTCCCGTCCCCCCAGAAACCTTCGTAGCAGTACATGTCAAGCGGGACCCGTGCCGCCTCGCTGCTCTTCTGCCGCCTTACGGTTCCGGCAGCGAGATTGCGTGGATTGGCAGCCCTCTCGTCCTCGGGAAGGGCACTGTTCACCCTCTCGAATTGAGCCTTCGGAAGGTATACCTCGCCCCTTACGGCAAGGTCGATCTTCTCCGGAAGCTCAAGGGGGATGGATGGGATTGTTACGATGTTTGGTGTGACGTCGTTCCCGACAGCACCGTTACCGCGGGTTACCGCACGTGTGAGGATGCCGTCCTCGTAGTAAAGCACCATCGATATGCCGTCGATCTTCTCCTCGGCTACGAAGCTGAGCTCCCCTCCCTCCTTTTCAATGGAACGAGAGAAGAACGAAAGGATCTCGTCCTTCGAATAGGCCTTGTCCAGTGAAAGCACGGGAATGGTATGTTCCACTTCCGGAAAATCGGCAGTGAGATCCGAGCCCACACGCCTTGTCGGCGATGAGGGGGACGCATACTCGGGATGCTCCTTCTCGAGGCTCATGAGTCTGTCCGTGAGTCTGTCGTATTCGCTGTCTGTTACGAGGGATTTCCCCTCCTTGTAATATGTATCCTGATAAAGTCGCAGCCTTTCTGTCAGGCTCTGCATCTCTTCTTTTATATCCATAGGGACATATTAGCACATAAGAAGGGAAATTCTGAACATTCCCGGCGGTTCGGGAAAAGAAAAAAAACACAGCGACAAGCATAAGGGGCTCCATGCTCTCTGCACGAAGCCCCCTTATAATTCTTGCTTTCTATCAGAAGGATCTGATTAGACGCAAATAATCGTCCGCACTACGGAGATGCCCGTCTTTCTTTCCTGAAGCGAAGTCCTGAAAGCATGCATAGTAGTAGCTATGAGAACCATCGCTGTAATATTCGGAACTTGTCCAGTAATGATCATTTCTGAAGCTTCCGAGTCCCTTCTTATGAAGATTCTCGTACATGAGATTGAGTTCATCCCTGCTCGGGACGAACCAATCAGAATACCCGTAGAACTCTTTTCCCCAGATTTTGTAGACCATATAATCTTTCGTGCCCCGGTTTTTGAGTCGTATGGTGTTGTCCTTACCGGTTCCTATATCGTATTTGGTACCATAGTTATCGTCCGAAGAATCTCCCCAGCGCATTGTTTCCGGGTAGTCTTCCCTGGCGGCCTCCAGATAGCGCCATCCGCATTCCGAGGAGATGAGGCCGTCCTTGTTGCCGTCTGCATTGTCGGCATCACAGTCGTAGAAGATATAGCCTCCGGCCGGCCCGATATCACCGACCCTGTAGTCACGCCAGACTGCTTTCAGCGTTATGTTGCTGTTTATGGGAGTATCGAAATTGAAGGCAGTTGTACCGTCAAGAGTCCAGAAATCAAATGTTTTAACTACATCACTGCATTTCGGATTCTGAGGCTTTGATGTTCTACCTCCTGCGTTCACAGTCTGTACAAAGATAATCTTGTCTTCTGCCGTGTATGCAACATGATAGCATTTGGGCATCCATTTCGCTGTCAGTGTCAGATCCGATTCGACAGGATCATTGAAGGTGTATTCTATATTCCCATCATCGGTCCAGACCATGAAGTCATAACTGTCCTTCGTCGGGTTGGCCGGTCTTTTCACTTTCTCACCTTTCTTTATTCTCAGAGAACTGATCGGAGAACCTCCGTCTGAATTGAATGTGACAGTATAGTACTCCTCGTCATCCCAAGTAGCTTTCAGAGTAAGGCTGTCAGTAGAGACGACATCATTTTCAAAATCAAACGCCGTATCGTCGCTGTCCCTGACCCAGTTTATAAAGTAGTATCCTTCTTTTTCCGGGTCTTTTTCCGGCTTTACGACCTTTCCCCACTTCTTCACCGTCTGAGAAGTCCCGTACTGTTTGCCGTCGGCCATGAAGGTGACAGTACAGACATCGGCGATGTTTTCCCATGTTGCATACAGAGTGATATCTGAAGTTATCCCGCTGTCGAAACTGAACTTTACACCGTCACTCCTGAACCATCCTGTAAACCTGCAGCCTTCTCTTGTCGGATCATCCGGCTTTTCCGCTTTCTGTCCCTCTATCACAGACTGTGAAGGAACACTGGAACCTCCCTTCGAATCAAAGGTAACTGTATATGCCTTATCCCCCCAATTCGCGGTCAGTGTTATGTCTTGAGTTATCTTTGTATCGAAATCGAAGGGTTTGCCACTGCTGTCGAGCCATCCATCGAAGGAAGCATTCTCTTTCGTAGGAGCGTCCGGTTCTGTTGCCGTATAACCTTCTGCTACTATCTGTTGTTCAACTTCAGATCCCCCCTTTGAATCAAAGGTGACTCTGAAGACTGTCACATCCTCAACCCATCCTGCGTAGAGGGTGATGTCAGAGGTGACGGTCTCATTCTCGAAATCAAACGGCGATAAATCCTCAAGATTCCTGTACCAGCCCCAGAAAGAAGCTTTGTCTTTCTCCGGATCGGCAGGTCTTGTCACTTTTGAGCCCTCGTTCACAGTCTGAGAAGCGACTTGTGTGCCTCCGTTTGAGACAAAGGTGATTGTGTATGTCTTCAGAACTGTACTCCACTGAGCCTTCAGCGTGATATCGGAAGTGACAGGGGTCTCGTCAAAACTGTACATCTCACCGTCTTTGAACCACCCTCTGAAATCGTATCCGGTTTTCTGCGGCGCTTTTTCAGGCATTACAGCGTACTGTCCCTCTGCCACCGTCTGTGGATCAACAGGGGAACCTTCGTCCGAATCAAAGGTTACCGTGTATGTTTTTTTAATAGCACTCCACTGAGCCTTCAGCGTGATGCTGGAAGTTATCTTCGTTTTGAAATCGAAGACGCTGCCGGCACTGTCTAGCCATCCTTCAAAGGAATACCCTCCCTTTTCAGGAGCTTCCGGCCTCACTGCCTTCTCTCCTTCCACAATCTTCTGGGGATCGACTTTTGATCCTCCATCAGAGTCAAAGGTTACTGTGTATATGTTGATCTTGGGTGAATTGTCACAGGAGACAATGAACAATGCAGTCAGAATGACCAGCATCGATATTATAAGGGGCATCTTCTTCATAGATATCTGTCGCTCCTTTTCAATGGAATGAACTACCATTACAAAGGTAAGTCCTAAGGCAAAATAATAA
>CAVFZO010000087.1:0-8762 GCA_963626925.1 Clostridium sp. AM49-4BH | reverse complement strand
GTATACAAAGTAGCTGTCTAGCAATAGCAGTAGCGGTGTCATGGACGCACCCATGGAAGAGCAATCTCAGCCATGATGCTCTGGTAATTTATTACCGAGTAGTTCACAACTCCTGCTGTATGCTTCTTCGCAGGTGGCCGAAAGATTTTCCCCATCAATTCCTGCGATTTCCCGGAATTTATGTTTACATCCTTCTGTCAGCAATTATCGGTGGTAAACCGCAGCAATAATGATAAATAATGAGAAAAACATCAGAATAAAAATACAACTTTTCCTTCAGCCCGGGAAAAAGCTTTCCGGAAATCATTGCATAGGAAGATGCCGTCAATATGAGAGAGAGTCCGCATCGCCGGCCGGGCGGGTATTATGCTGCCTGTATCGAATAAGGACCCGGAGATGAAGACTGCAGGAATATCCATTAAACCACGGCGGGGTATGTTTACAGAAAGCGGTGTGCTGCTCTGTTGAATACACGGAATTGTTGCTTCTGTGTCAGAACTCTTCTGCAAGCTTTTCTATATCGGAAAGGCTCTTTTCACTGAGGGCGCTCATGATTGTGACGGTAGTTTCGGCAAACGTCACATCCTTCGATTTCTCGAACATCCCCTTCATGATTCTTGCTGCCACAGGACCCCAGGATCCGTTCTCGATGAGACCGACCTTCCTGTTTTGGTAGAATCGGTGGTTGAGACGTTCGATGAAATCCCTCATCGCGGGGAAGATATCGCCGTCGTATGTCGTCGTCGCGAGAATGAGACTGCCGTGTCTGAATGCAGAGGCGACTGCCCTGTATACGTCCGAGCGTGCAAGATCAAAGACCTCGACTTTTCTTCCCTTCTTCTCAAGAAGGTCTGATAGCGCCATTACGGCCTCCTTCGTATGGCCGTAGACTGACGTATAACATATTGTTACTGCGTCATCCTCCGGGGTGTATGAAGACCACTTGTCATAGAGATTTATGTAGTAACCGATATCGCTGCTGAGGACGGGTCCGTGAAGCGGACATATCTGTGCGATGTCGAGAGAGGAGGCCTTCTTGAGAAGCTTCTGCACCATAGAGCCGTACTTCCCGACGATTCCGAAGTAGTAGCGGGAAGCCTCTTCAGCCCAGTCCCCGTTTATATCCCCGAGGGCGTTGGCCGTGAATGTACCGAAGGCATCTGCGGAGAAAAGGATCCTGTCAGACGAGTCATACGTAACCATGACTTCGGGCCAGTGGATCATCGGAGCTGCAATAAATGTTAAGGTGTGTTCTCCGAGAGTGAAGGCATCGCCGTCCTTCACGACGATACGTCTCTCCTCATAGTCTGAGGAGAAGAAGTTCTTCATCATCGTGAATGCCTTTGCAGACGATATTATCTCTGCCCGGGGATACTTCTCCATAAATGCGCATATACCCGCACTGTGATCGCACTCCATATGCTGGACAACGAGATAGTCGACGCTCTCCGTCTCTTTCTCTATATTCTCCAGCCATTCGTTCACATAGCCTTCCTCGACGGCATCCATGACGAGACTCCTGCCTTCCGAAACGATGAGGTACGAATTGTACGAGACCCCTTTCTCCAGAGGATACTGAGACTCGAAGAGCCTGATGCGCCTGTCATCGACTCCGACATATCTTATATCTTGAGTTATTTCCATGATTCATTACCTTTCTGTTGAGAAATGGTACTGTTAATCACCTTTTATTACAACAAATTTTCTTTCATTCATTACACTTTGGACATACAATTTCCACATGGAAAAGAAAGACTACAGAGTCACCCCTCTCGAGGTGACACCAAAGACGAGCGAGGAAATGCTCACACGGGCATTCGACGACGACATTCTCTCGAGGATGGAAAGGGTTATCGAGACTGAGGGACCCGTGAGGGAGAGCCTCTTATTCAAGAGGGTTCTCAACTCATATGACCTTTTCAAGAACGGCTCGAGACTGAACGGACTTCTTGTATCACTTACGGAACGTCTGAACGCCCCCGTCACGACGGACAGTGACGGAGAGAAGGTCTATCATTCAGGAAAAAACGAGGACTACTTCCGCCCCACTCCCCTCTCTGAGGACAGATACTCATACCAGATTCCGCATGCCGAAGCAGCCACCTGCATTCTCTACATTCTCGAGAACGGTAATAAGAACTCCTACAGGAAGGGAGAGCTCTACCGGCTCTTCATCTCCGAAATGGGCTATCTGAAGTCCGGCGACCAGATCCGGACACTCTTCGACGGAGCTCTCAAAGACCCGAGAATAAGGATCAGCGGAAACGGAAGAATCATGAATCAATAGAGAAAAGAGAAAAAAATATTGATGAAAAACTCAATTATTTAAAAAATTCAGCTATTTACCGCAATTTTTTCTTTACAAATCACATTTTCACAACAATACTAACTACACATAGGAGATTATTATGCTCATCAATTTAAGCAAAAAGCCAAAAATAGTTGAGAAAAACGTCGCAAGATGCAGAGAAAAGGGTATCACCCTCCCGACATTCGCCCAGATGAAGGATCCTTCACTCATTCCTGATGATATCAAGGAAAAGCTCAGGCAAGTAGGTCTCTGGGATGTCAATCCTCTCAACCTTTACAGAATCAATTGGCACAACGAACCGGTTGAGAAAGGCGGCCAGTTCGGAGATGTCAACTTCATCGAAATTCCGAAGAAGATTACAGGCACAAAGGCAAGAATCTTTGCTCTCGCAGGCAAGTTCTTCCCCTGCGGTGTACATAAGGTCGGTGCTACATACGCATGTCTTGCTCCGGCTCTCGTAACAGGCAACTTCGACGCTGTCGAACAGCAGGCTGTATGGCCGAGCACAGGCAACTACTGCCGCGGCGGTGCATACAACTCCGCACTTCTCGGCTGCAAGAGCATCGCTATCCTTCCCGAGGACATGTCCCAGGAGAGATTCAACTGGCTCAAGACAGTCGCAGGCGAAATCATCGCAACCCCCGGCTGTGAGTCAAACGTAAAGGAAATCTTCGACAAGTGCCACGAACTCGATGCCCAGAGAGGCAAGCACATCGTCATCTTCAACCAGTTCGAGCAGTTCGAAAACTACCTCTGGCACTATGAAGTCACAGGCTCGGCTATCCTCGAAGTCATCAAAAAGCTCGGTATAAAGGACGAGAACGTACGCGGCTACGCTTCCTCGACAGGCTCGGGCGGAACACTCGCTGCAGGCGACCACCTCAAAAAAGTCTATCCGAACATCAAGATTGCTGCCGGTGAAGCTCTCCAGTGTCCGACACTGCTCAGAAACGGCTTCGGTGCACACAGAATCGAAGGCATCGGCGACAAGCATGTTCCATGGATCCACAACGTGAAGAACACAGACATGATCTGTGCAATCGACGATCAGGACTGTATGGATATCTACCGCCTCTTCAATGAACCGGAAGGAAAGGAATATCTCAAGTCCATCGGACTGAGCGACAAGGAACTCGACAACCTCTCACTCTTCGGCATCTCCGGTATCGGAAACATGCTTTCCGCAATCAAGATGGCAAAGTACTACGAGATGGACGAAGATGACGTCGTCTTCACAATCCTCACCGACAGCTCCGTCATGTACACATCCAGGCTCAAGGAACTTGACGAGCAGCAGGGCAAGTTCTCCCTCATGGAGGCTGCAAGAGTACACGCTTCTGCACTCATGCACCAGACAAGAGAGAACGCTCTCGAACTCACATACTATGAACGCCTCCGCGTGCACAACCTCAAGTACTACACATGGGTCGAGCAGCAGGGCAAGACATACGAAGAGCTCAACAGACAGTGGTATGACAGAAACTACTGGACAGACCTTCCGAAACTTACGAAGAAGATCGACAAGCTCATCGAAGAGTTCAATGAAAAGGTCAAAGGCTGTTAAAAGCCGTAATACAGCCGGGATAACCTCCCGGCTATATTTTTAATAAAGGAAATCAAGTTATGAGATTCAGATATGTTTGTTCAGACTGCGGCCGCGAGTACGTTACAGACAAAATAATGTACCTCTGTCCCGAGTGCTCGAAAAATAACAGCGACGAGTTCTTCCCCAAGGGAAACCTCATCGTCAAGCTCAGCAGTGATGTACTGAAGAAGGCGAAGGAGAAGGAGCATGTCACACCCTTCGACTTCTATCCCTACGAGGCCGAAGACGACCTCTCGTTCCCCGTCGGCGTGACCCCGCTGATGGCACCCGGGAGAATCAGAGAGGAACTGGACGTTCCAAACCTCTTCCTCAAGCTCGACACACTCCTCGTCTCCGGTTCCTTCAAGGACAGGGCGAGCTACCTTGTCGCACTCCAGGCGAAGCACCACAACGAAAAGAAGATTGCCCTTGCCTCCACCGGAAATGCTGGAGCGGCAATGAGCGCAGTGGGTGCTGCAATGGGAATCGAAATCGTACTCTTCGTCCCCGCCTCCGCGCCGATAAACAAACTCATGCAGTCCGTTCTCTACGGCGCAAGGGTGATTCCCGTCAAGGGAAGCTATGACGATGCATTCAAACTCAGCATCGAATACACGAAGATGCACGGCGGCATCAACCGCAATACGGCATACAACCCGATGACTATCGAAGGAAAGAAGTCCATCTCCATCGAACTCTTCGAACAGATGGGAAGAAAGGCTCCCGACGCAGTCTACGTCCCGGTCGGCGACGGCTGCATCATAGCCGGTGTGGCAAAGGGCTTTATGGACCTTCTGGACGCCGGCCTCATCGACAGAATGCCGCGCATAATCTGCTGCCAGAGCACACAGTCTCCGGCAATAAGCAATGCAATCAACAGAGGTGACTACAGGGCAGTCGAGGCAACAACGAGAGCTGACAGCATCTCAGTCGACCTTCCTGCAAACGGAAGAATGGCGGCACGCTATGTCAAGGAGTCAAAGGGATGGGCAGTTCTTGCTTCGGACGAAGAAATCCTCGAGAGCCAGCTCACACTCACCCGCAGAAGCGGTGTTCTCGCAGAGCCTGCGGCCGCATGTGCATACGCATGCTTCGAGAAGGACAGAGACCACTTTGTAAAGGAACTGGGAAAAGATGCGACAGTCGTCGTTCTTCTCACAGGAACGGGCTTCAAGGATATGAAGGCCTTCGACGGCAGAGTCACGCTTCCTCCTGCAATCGAAAACAGCGTTGAAGAAGTGAAGAAACTCAACTGAGTGGCAGACGGTCTTTCCTGAAAAGGAAGGCCGTTTTTGATGATGCCGCAACACATCGACAGAAGTGCAGAATAATGGCTCTCACACAGTTGACAATAACACCCAAAAGTGTCACGATTACGGCTGTTATTCGGGTTGTAGCGCAGAGGTTGAGCGTACAAGTCTGGGGGACTTGGGGTCGGCGGTTCAAATCCGCCCAGCCCGAATTTTTTTGCTTCTTTCTTACTGCAATTAAAATTATATAACCCTTTATAATTTCTGTCTATCCTTGGATTTCCCTCTTTTATAAACATCTGACGCTGATGGCCTACTCCTGATTCGGGAACTCGAAAAAAACAAAAAAATAAAAATAGTCTTCACTAGGACAAAAACTGACCTGGTGCCTCTGTTATACTGTTCCCGTAAACAGGATAATCAGAAACAGAGGAGGCCGTACATGCTATTAGCCCGCAGGACAACCGTCAGAATCAGCGACAGTTACTCGCTTATCATAAGCCGTATGGGACTGGCCTCATACAAGCTGTGGAACACTCTGAATTACGAACGGATACATTACAAGGAGCTCGATCTTCCTGTGGAATATCCGAACTGGTACTATCAGAAGAAAGCTCACAAAGACGACATGTGGGCCAGACAGCTGCCATCCTCTTCTTTTCAGGAATTGTGCAAGCTGATTGATAAATCATGGAAGGCATTTTATGAATCCAGAAAAGCTGAAGGAGGAGAGAGCCAGCAGCCTCCCGGATACAGATACGAGCCGATGGCTGTGTCATATCTTCCCTCCGGCATCTCCCACACACCGGGAAGCGATGTAATCAGGCTTTCCCTCTCAAAACAACTGAAGGAATACATGGCTCACAATAATGACATACACGAAAACTTTCTCTATCTTCAGAACAGTATTTTCTCCGAACTCGGTGACATCAGGCAGATCAGGATTCTGACGCAGGGAAAGAACGAATGCGAAATCATTATTAATTATAAGATCCCGGACCCCAATCCACTTCCTAACAATAACAGATTTCTGTCTATCGATCTGGGGCTGCATAATCTCATGACATGTTACAACTCTTCATCCGGAGAGACATTCATCGCAGGAAGGAAATACCTCTCGATCTGTCATTACTACGACAGGGAGATAGCCAGAGTTCAGACCGAATGGGCGAAGCAGCAGCGGGATAAAGGAATCAGGCATCCAAAATCCTCGAAACATATTCGTTTACTACTCAGAAAGAAGAAGAACTCCGTAAAAGACTATATCCACAAAATCACAAATGCCATCGCAGGATACTGCCGCCAGAACGATATCCACACACTTGTAATCGGAGACATCAAAGGCATAAGAAAGGAGAAGGATTTCGGAAGTGCAGTCAACCAGGAACTACATGCCCTCCCATTTGACATCATATACAGCCAGCTCGAATACAAACTCAAACTGGCTGGCATCAGATTCGAGAAACAGGATGAGGCGTATTCAAGTTCGACGAGTCCCCTCAAAGAAATCGTCTCCGAAGAAAGTGCAGACAAGTCAAAACGAATAGAGCGAGGCCTTTATGTTGACGGAGAGTATTCGTGGAATGCCGACTGTGTCGGAGCATTCAACATTCTGAGGTTATATCTGCAGAAGAAGAACATAGACCTGAAGCTAGACCCCGGAGCAATCAGGAATCCATATGTGCTTAAAGCAGCTGTGTAAAAAGCAGTGAAGGTGTCATGGACGCACCCTGAATCTACGGTTTCACCGCACATCAGATGTCCTTTGCGGACAGTCCACCGTATCAGTCTGGGAACAAATATCGGGTCGGTATCATAAAATACCGGCCCGGTTTTCTTTCCCGGATTCATTATAATGAGAAGAGGTGTCCGGAAAATGAACGGTGACGCACAACGCCGTATGAGCCCAAAAAAACAGCCGCGGTCAGCAGCTGCAAAGGAGGATTTGTGAATTATAATATGAAAAAAACTTCTCTTACCTGCGTTTATAATACACTCTCAGGACTCTTTTTCAATAAAGATTAGGTGAAGAATTCATGTACTTTCTTTCTATAGAAGAAGTAATCCGTATGCAGAACCGTCGTTGTCGAGTTTTTTAAAACCGTACTTTTCATAGAACGACACACCCTTGACGTTCGTCCGGTCGACGCCGAGCATAAGGCCCTTTATCCTTTTCTCCTTCAGTATCATGCAGAGCGTATCGACAAGCTCCGTCCCGAGCCCCATCCTCTGAAAAGACGGGTCAATGTCGATATGAAGATGGGCAGGATATTCTCCGGCATACGGAGAATAGAAGCGGATTGCCTCCTCCCCGTCCATCCTCGTCCTGTCATCTGACTGCGGCAGGTACACCTCCTGCATTCTTCTTTTCCACACCCAGTAATCCGGGGCGCAGAGTATATAGCCCGCCGTCTTTCCGTCAACGGAAGCAACAAGAGCAAGGCCGCTCTCATCCTCGATGTAGTAGTTCAGATAGAGGGTATAAAGATATGCGGAAGGAAAATGCCTGGGATCGGTGACGGAGCATATTCTCTCGAGATCCTCTCTGTCTTCTGTTCTGTATCTGCGGATTTCAACCATGGAATGAGTTTATCATCCCGGGTTTCTTTCAGGAAGAAAAATCGTCCTCAGGTAATAAATAGTATTTGAATAATGGCAGAAACGTGGTTAAATGTAATTAGTTCACGCACTGAACCAACTGGAGGATACATGCGCTACGGTCACTTTGACGATGAAAGAAAGGAATACGTAATCAATACACCATATACACCGCTTCCGTGGATAAACTATCTCGGGAGTGAGGATTTCTTCGCCCTCATCTCGAACACCGCAGGAGGATATGACTTCTACAGGGATGCCAAACTGAGACGTATCACACGATTCAGATACAACAACGTCCCCGAAGACAACACCGGACGTCTCTTCTACATCATTGACGGAGACGAAAAGTGGTCCCCCGCCTTTCTTCCGCTGAAGACGGAACTTGACAGCTACGAATGCCGCCACGGCATGGGCTATACGACATTCCGCTCCTCGAAGAACGGACTCGATGCCGTACTTACAGCATTCGTACCTCTTCACGAAAACTGCGAGGTTCTCACGCTGACCCTCTCCAACAACACACAGGACACAAAGAAAATCCGAACAGTCGGTGCCGTCGAATTCTGCCTCTGGAACGCCCTTGATGATATGACGAACTTTCAGCGCAACTACTCCACAGGTGAAGTCGAGATAGAAAAGAATGCTGTCTATCACAAGACGGAGTACAGGGAAAGGAGAAATCACTATGCGTTCTTCTCCGTCAACGAAGATGTGTCGTCATACGACTCGGACAGACTCTCGTTTCTGGGGCGCTTCAACAACTACGACAGTCCGGACGGAATAAAAAACGGAAGGCTTTCAAATTCCACGGCGTCGGGATGGTCTCCCATAGCGGCACTGGAGAACACCTTCACACTCTCCCCGGGAGAAGAGAAAAGCCTAGTCTACATCCTGGGCTACATAGAGAACGACGAAGACGATAAATGGAAGAGCATGGGAATAATCAACAAGAAAAAGGCTCATGAAATGCAGGATCGTTTCTCCTCAAAGAACAAGGCTGACGAAGCGCTGAAAA
>CAVFZO010000086.1:0-8988 GCA_963626925.1 Clostridium sp. AM49-4BH | reverse complement strand
CAAATACACATGGCAGACATACGAATGCCATATGTATACAAAGTAGCTGTCTAGCAATAGCAGTAGCGGTGTCATGGACGCACCCATGGAAGAGCAATCTTAGCCATGATGCTCTGGTAATTAATTACCGAGTAGTTCACGAGATAGAATCCGCTCTCGACACCAGCAGGAGCCGGGGAGGTAGGCTCAAATTCTCCTGTTACTCGCGAGGAACTCCAGGCAGGCTGCTTCTACTCTTTTTATGTCCCAGACGCAGAGATTTCCAATCCGGAAGATGAAGCCGTCTCTTGGGGGCAGAGTGTCGGGGGTGATGCCAGATGCAACCCGGCCTTTTCCCAGTAGAGAACCGGAATATCATATGGAACAGCTGGAAGAGGTTGATGCTTAGTGATCTTAACAGGTAAGACACCGGGTATATTCTCATCGAGAACTATAAAGAGACCTGTTGAGAATACATTCAGGGTCTTCTGGCGGAAATTCCACAAACCGGACTCCGCCTTTCTGCACCTTCACATCCCCCGGTCTTTTTTCATCTCTTTGAAAAGTTCATCCCATTCAGTCTCATCCGCCCACTCGTCATAAGAAGAGACAGTCGCCTTACCCTCTTTGTTGTAATTCGTATTTTTAACAGCAAGACGGTATGCTATGGGATATATCATTTTCCACGTAGGAGGGTAGCTTATCGACATATATCTTCCGGTGTCCTTATTCTTATACTCAATTGTAATCATCTTTATTATAAAAAGCACCCCGGAGGATGCCTTAATGTCTAGAAATTCAGGTCTGAAAGTCTGGGGTCTGCATTCTTAATACGGAAACAGAGATCAGAGAATATGATTCAGGAAGTCCCGGGCACGTTTTGTCTTAGGGTGCGAGAACATGTCCTCCGGCTTTCCTTCTTCTACGATTTCGCCGTCAGCCATGAAGACGACTCTGTCTGCTGCTGCTTTCGCAAATCCCATTTCGTGTGTGACAAGAAGCATCGTCATGCCGCTCTCTGCAAGGGAGAGCATTACGTCGAGAACCTCCTTGATCATCTCCGGGTCGAGTGCGGATGTCGGCTCGTCGAAGAGCATCGCCTTCGGCTCCATGGCAAGCGCCCTTGCAATGGCGACTCTCTGCTGCTGGCCGCCCGAGAGCTGATGGGGCTTCTGCTTCGCCTTGTCCTCGAGGCCGACTCTTCTGAGGAGAGACACAGCCTTCTTCTCAGCTTCCTCACGTGTAAGCTTTTTGACCTTCATGGGAGCGAGCGTTATGTTGTCGAGAACGGAAAGGTGAGGGAAGAGATTGAAGGACTGGAATACCATTCCCACGTCCTCCCTTATCTTCCTCCTGTCGGCCTTCTCGTCCATGATATCGACACCGTCGATGAGGATATGGCCCTTCTGTGCCTTCTCGATACCGTTGACAGTCCTGAGGAGTGTGGACTTACCCGACCCCGATGGGCCGATGATGACGACGACCTCGCCGTCGTGTACTGTCAGCGAGACATTCTTCACGGCATGCATTATCGTGCCGTCGTTGTTCTCGAAGTCCTTATATACATTCTTGATTTCAATCTTAGCCATTTTTGTGAAGTTTCTCCTCCATGAGACCCACGAGCCGTGAGAGTATTAATGTGAGAATAAGATAGATGAGCGCGACGATGAGCATTGTCTGAAGGGAGAGGAATGTTCTTGATATGTACTCCCTCCCTCTCTTGAGGATATCTGAAAGGGCGAGGATCGAGACAAGCGACGAATCCTTGAGCATCGATATGAACTCGTTTCCGATGGCGGGCAGGACAACCTTTATCGTCTGGGGAAGGATTACGTGGATGAACGTCTGGCTCTTCGAGAGTCCCAGTGCAGTTGCAGCCTCGCTCTGACCCTTCGGAATGGACTGGATACCGGCACGGATGATCTCGCCCATATATGCACCGAAGCAGATGGAGAGGGCGACTATTGCGGCAACGATTCCGTCTATGTGGATAAGTGAGCCCAGTGCATAGTAGAGGAACATCAGCTGTACAAGCAGCGGTATTCCTCTGATGAGCTCGACATAGACACCGCAGATCTGGTTGACGATCCGGTTTCTGGATGAGGAGCCCAGTCCTGTGAGAATGCCGATTATGACAGCGCCGAGGATAGCGAAGACTGTGCATTCGAACGTCGTCGGAATGCCTGTAATCGTGTAGAGGAATATCTTGAGATAGACATCCTTCTTCAGCGTACAGAGAAGTGCGAGAAGGATGATCGAGCCGTAGAATGTGAGTCTCCAGGAGTTGATGAGATGGGAGTTGCCCTTCTTCGGAATCAGGACACCGTCCGTCATCGTGATGACAGTCGGGGCCTTGCTGCTCTCCGTGTTGTCTACCGAGATGACCTTGCTGGCGATTTCGCTGACACTCCTGTAGTTGTTATCTGTATCCATAGTGTTGTTCCTTATACAGCAAAAGGTCAGAGGGGAGAGAATACCCTCTGACCGCAGAAGTCTATTATGAATGCTTAATTGAGACCGTATTTAGCTTTGAGAGAAGCCATCGTTCCGTTGTCTTTGACCTTCTCAAGGCCTTCGTTGAGGAGACTCAGGAGTTCTGTATTTCCCTTCTTGACAGCCATTGCCATGTCGTCGGAGTTTTCGAAGGAGCCTGCAATCTTGAGGACCTTGGAGTAGCTCTCGTTCTGGAGAACGAAGTCCTCAGCTACGACGGAGTCGAGCACGACTGCATCGAGGTTGCCGTTGGCAAGATCGAGCACGGCTGACGGTGCTTCGTCATATGTGGAAGGTGTGAGGCCGAGATCTTCTACTGCGAACTGGCATGTCGTTCCGAGCTGGACGCCGATCTTCTTGCCCTCGAGGTCGGCATCGGAGTGGATGCTCTCGTTGTCGTTCTTTGTGACGATGGAGAGAGCAAACTGAAGAATCGGAGTCGTGAAGTCGACACTGGCCTTCCTTTCTTCTGTTACTGTAAGGCCCGATGCTCCGATATCATACTGGCCGCCCTGGATACCTGCGATGATTCCGTCGAAGGAGACGTTTGCAATCTGGACCTTAATCCCGACAGCGTCTGCAACAGCCTGGATGAGTTCTACCTCGTATCCGGCAGGATTGCCGTTGTCGTCGATGTATTCAAGGGGCGGATAGTCGCAGCTGACTGCAACTGTATATACTTTGTCTTCCTTCTTTGTTTCAGCTGCTCCCTGAGCCGAGATGATGGAAAGTGCTGTTAATGCGATAAGTGCGAAAGTGATGAGTTTTTTCATTGTTGTATGCATCCTTTTCTGTATATTTATTTAAGCTGTGCATACAGTATGCTCTTTTGGATATAAGGTCAACAGTTTTCTGCATAAAAATACAGAAAATTATGAAAATATCATCGAAAATCAAAGCAAAACAAATATATCAAACAATTAATGTATTGCAATAAAAGAAATTAAAAATCTAAAAGCAACTGGATAAAAATACAGACAATATGCCCGAAAGTCAGAGATTATTGTAAATCAAAGTCGAAAAACCTCGGATGGTCGTCAAAAGATGAGGTGGAACGAGAGGGATGTAAAATGAATAAAAATTGAAAACAGAGATTTAAGGCAGGAAGGAAGAATAAGAGAATATCTTATGTTAGCGGTCACTTCTCTTATGTTAGCGGTCACTTCTCTTATGTTAACGGTCACTTCTCTTATATTAACGTCCAGCTTTCTTATGTTAATGACAGGTTTTCTTATGTTAATGACAGATTTTCTTATGTTATCCCATCATATCCATGAAATCTGCATAGCTGATGTCAGCTCAGAGAAAGAAAACCTGCTCCGTTGTCTGAAGCAGGTTCTGTCGTCGCCTTTGGTCAGGCGTTGTCGGGAGTTGTCCTGATCCTTGTCCTGTAGACATATGTGAATAGGCCGATTGAGACTAAAAGGCCGAAGACTTCTGCAAAGGGGAAGGACCACCAGACGCCGAGAAGGCCGGAGAGGCGGCTGAAGATGTAGGCTGCGGGGATGAGGACGAAGAGCTGTCTGAGTACGGCTGTAATCATGGTGCCCAGTCCGAAGCCCGTTGCCTGGAAGGATGACGAGAGGCCGATAGATATCGCGGCAGGTGTGAAACAGATGGATATGATCCTCAGCGCAGGCTCTCCTATCCTGTACATCTCCTCGGTTGCACTGAAGAGGGAGAGGAGGGTGTGCGGAAGAAACTGGAAGACGATTGTTCCTGCCACCATGACAGTAAAGCTTATGATGGTTCCCTTCTTCGTTGTCTCGATCATCCTCCTTCTCTTACCTGCACCGTAGTTGTAGGCGATGATGGGAATCATACCGCTTGAGAGACCGAAAATCGGCATGAAGACGAAGGACTGTAGTTTGAAGTAGACGGAGAATACAGATACGGCTGTCGTCGAGAATGCGATGAGGATGCCGTTTAGTGCGCCTGTCATTACTGTGCTGATGCTGTTTGTGACGATTGTCGGAGCACCGACGGAGTAGATGTTTTTTACGAACTGCTCCTTCAGCTTAAGGTGATGACGCTTTATCCTGATGTACTTGTTTCTCTTCACAAGATATGTCGACACAGCAAACGAGACGACCTGTCCGATTACGGTTGCGATGGCGGCTCCTGCAACCCCCATTTTGAAGGTGAAGATGAAGACGGGGTCGAGGATGATGTTCGTCACAGCTCCGCTGAGCTGGCTGAGCATGCTCGAGAAGCTGTCTCCCGTTCCCTGGAGGATTCTCTCGTTCATCAGTGTCAGGAACATGAAGAGAGAGAATACCATTACTATGACGGCGTATTCATTCGAGAGATTCAAGAGTTCCTCGTCCTGCGTATAGAGGGAGAGAAACGGCTTTGCAGCAGTGAGGCCCAGAAGAGCAAAGACAAGCCATGTGATTGCCGCAAGCGTCAGGCCGTTTCCGGCGACATGCTCTGCCGTTTCGGTGTCCCCGGCTCCGAGTTTACGCGACATGAATGACGCCATGCCGACGCCCGTTCCGACTCCGAATGCGATAAGGAGGTTCTGTAATGGAAATGCCAGGGAGACTGCGGTGAGCGCAGTTTCGCTCAACATTGCGACGAAGATGGAGTCGACTATGTTATAGAGTGCCTGGACGAGCATCGAAACCATGAGCGGGAGCGATATCCTGACTATGAGCGACGAAATCTTCTCCGTCCCCATGATGTTCTCTTTTGTACCTGTGTTCTGCATGTCTCTAACAATAGGGACAATGGATAAATCTTTCAATAGCATGACGGCTGGCTGGTCTTTCCACGAGAGGTGTCATAAACGACGGACTGTTGGAGAAAAACAATGTTGCAACTGCCGCCCCGATTGAATTAACCTTTTTGCGAGGTGAAAAGAGTGAAAGTATGTAAATTCGGCGGCTCAAGCGTCGCTTCTGCAGAACAGATAAGGAAAGTTAAGGCAATACTCGATTCAGATAAGCAGCGCACTGTCGTTGTCGTATCGGCACCGGGAAAGAGGGTGAGCTCGGATGAGAAGATAACCGATATGCTCTATAAGTGCGCATCCCTCGTCTCTGACGGCCACTCATGCCGGGATGTATTTTCGAAAATCGAGGCAAGATACCTCGAGATAGCACATTCGCTCTCTCTCGACGAGAAGGAAGTGAAGGACGAACTCAAGTGCGTGAAAGCTGATATAGAGAAGGGCATGGGGGCGGCATACGCTGCGTCCCGCGGCGAATATCTTTCGGCGAAGATTATAGCCCGGTACCTCGGATGGAACTTCCTCGACAGCGAGAAGACTGTTGTAATAGGGGAGGACAACAGGATTGAGGATATTACATACACCCAGCTCAGGAGCGCAGTGAAGAAGGGCGAGAAGTATGTCATCCCCGGCTTCTACGGCACATCCCTCTCCGGGGATATTACAACATTCTCCCGTGGCGGCAGTGACATAACGGGAGCAATAGCTGCAGCTGCACTCGATGCTTCGGTATATGAAAACTGGACCGACGTATCGGGAGTGTACTCGTCGGACCCGAGGGTCGTGAAGAATGCACACGTCATCGAGGAGCTCAGTTACAGGGAGGTGAGGGAGTTCAGCGAAGTCGGAGCCTCCGTCTTCCACGAGGAGGCCATCGCCCCCTGCGTCGAGAAGGGTATTCCGATCAATATCCGCAATACCAACAGCCCCATAGATAAGGGAACACTCATAAGAAAGAGCGTGGAGCACAGAGGCGTCATAGGAGTCTCCGCAAGAGGGGGCCTCGGGCGTATCTACTGCCAGAAGCTGATGTTCTTCAAGGAGAGCGGAATGCGTCACCGCATTCTCTCTCTCATGCACATCTACGGCATCAAGCCCTGCTACACGCTATACGGCTGTGACTCCATCGCCTGGTACTTCGATACAAAGTCGGCTGATAACATCGACCTTGAGGAGATGAAGGAGCGCATAAAGGAAGAGTTCGGTCTCAACGAGATAGACTGCCGTAAGGGATACGCAGTCATCGGCCTTGTGGGAACGGGCATCGAGGAGACCATGGAGTACGTTGATGCACTCTCTGTTCTCAAAGAAAACGACATTCATCCTGCATCCGTATCTCTCGGAGGAAGCTGGACGACCTTCGTTATCGGAATAGAGGAAAAGAGGAAGGATGAGGCAGTGAACCTTATCTCGAACCGCATTTTCGGGAAATAACGTTTGTCTTCTGATTTGATGGGGCGGTATAATCGGGATATATGTACGACTATCTTATAGTGGGGGCCGGACTCTTCGGCTCCGTCTTCGCCTTCGAGGCGGGAAAAAGAGGAAAGAAGTGTCTCGTCATAGATAAGAGAGAGAACATCGGGGGGAATATATACACCGAGGAGAGGGACGGCATAAACGTTCATCTCTACGGCGCCCATATCTTCCACACCTCCAAGAGGGAGATCTGGGACTACATGAATCAGTTCGCCGAGTTCAACAATTACATAAACTCCCCCGTTGCAAACTACAGGGGAAGGCTCTACAACCTTCCCTTCAACATGAACACCTTCTACGAGCTCTGGGGAGACGAGGCGTCGACGCCTGAGAAGGCAAAGGCGAAGATAGAGAGCCAGAAAATCCATATAGAAAACCCGCGTAATCTCGAGGAGCAGGCCTTGTCGCTTATCGGACGGGATGTCTTCGAAACTTTAATCAAAGGCTACACGGAGAAGCAGTGGGGAAGGGAGTGCTCGCTTCTTCCGCCCTCCATATTGAAGCGCGTCCCCGTACGCTACCGCTATGACAACAACTACTTCAACGACCGCTGGCAGGGAATTCCAATCGGCGGCTATACGGCAATAATAGAAAAGATGCTCGAGAAGGCAGATGTCGTGCTCGGCATTGATTTCAACAAGGACAGGGAGACGTACGAAAAGAAGGCAGAGAGGATCCTCTATACGGGAACTCTCGACTCCCTCTTCGATTTCTCTCTCGGGCGCCTTACATTCCGCAGCGAGAAGTTCGAGCATGTGAGACTCGAGGAGGAGAACCACCAGGGTGTGGCCGTCATGAACTACACGGAGCGTGAGGTTCCATATACGAGAGTCATCGAGCACAAGCACTTCGAGAATGCCCTCTCCCCCGTCACCTGGATAAGCTACGAGTACCCTGTGGATTACAGCGAGACAGGGGAGCCGTATTACCCCGTCAACGACGAGGAGAACGACGCTCTCTATTCCCGTTACAGGAAGAAAGCGGAAGAGAAGAAAAACTACATATACGGCGGACGCCTTGCCGAATACCGTTATTATGACATGGACGGAACAGTCGAGTCTGCGCTGGCACTTGTGGAAAAGGAATTCAGAAGTTAAGATAGACACTCTGAAGGGTGAGAAGTGCACACAGGATGTGCATAATCCCATGAGATGTGATAGGCTAGAGGCGAAATGTACCATTTTATAAAAAGAGTATTCGATATTGTATTTTCCCTGCTGCTTATCGTAGTACTTCTGCCGCTCTTCCTTATTATATCACTGGCTGTGTGCATGGGCTCTAAAGGGACGCCCTTCTTCGGGCATTACAGGATCGGAAAGAACGGGAAGGTCATTTACATCTATAAATTCAGGACGATGGTTCCCCATGCCGAGGAGATGATCAAGAACTTCACTCCCGAGCAGAAACTTGAGTGGGAGCAGAACTTCAAGCTCAGGAACGACCCCAGAGTCACGAAGGTCGGGAGAATTTTAAGGGCGACAAGCCTCGACGAGCTTCCGCAGCTATTAAATATCCTCAAAGGCGATATGAGTTTTGTAGGCCCGAGGCCCGTAATCGACAGCGAACTCGAGTGGTACGGCCCTGACAGGGATAAGTTCTTATCCGTAACTCCGGGCCTTACGGGATGGTGGGCGAGCCACGGCCGCAGCAGCGTAAAATACCCGGAGAGGTGTGAACTCGAACTCTACTATGTCGACCATGCCTCCATTCTTCTCGACATTAAAATCATCCTCAGGACAATCGTCTCCGTCTTCAGGCGTTCGGGGGCTGTGTGAAGGTCTTGATTGAATGCATTTTCACTGTTAATCTTTGCCACGTCGGGGGAAAAGCGCGTTGAAGAAACTACTCTCATTTTTTTTGTGCCTCTGTCTGTTCGTACTCTCTGTCACAGCCTCTGGCTATGTAATCAGGTCATATTCTTTCGATATCTCCGGTAAGACCAAGGAGTGGGTTGTCAGAAAGCTCATCGTCCCGTCTGACGAGGAGACGTTCTCAACCCTCGAGGAGGCGGTAGCCGCCCTCGACGGCAAGAAGCAGACGCTTGTCAACAAGCGTGTCTTCAAGGGCGTCGCATATACATACACAATGGCTGAAGAGGACGATGTGACGTACCTCGACGTCAACTATGACATAGACGACGCAAGGACGCAGCTTGTGCTTCCTTATCCGAAGTATGACTCAAACTACGGCGCAAGGCTCGGGCTCAAGTACTGGAACACCAACGTCCTCGGAACATTCTCGTCCCTCTACGGCGTCGTTCATGCCACATTCATTCCGTGGGATTTTTCGACGACAGAGTATTTTAC
>CAVFZO010000085.1:0-9066 GCA_963626925.1 Clostridium sp. AM49-4BH | reverse complement strand
ATATGGAAGGTGACGGCAGTAATGAAGGCTGCGCTGAAAAAGACAGAGACGGAAGAATCTGACTGACGGATAATTATAAATCATCAAATTCTTGATTCAACTCTTTTATATTTACGAAAAATCATTCATTTGTTGACTTCAAACAAACAACCTATTACCAATCTGTCATAAGGAGGCATTCAATGATTCCGGATGTCAACAGGGTAATCGCCGAGAACATAACAGCGCAGATGAAGGGAAAAAAGCTCAAGCAGCTTGATCTTGCCGGATATCTGGGTCTTTCGAAGCAGACTGTCAGTATGATGCTGAAGGGAGAGAGAACGATATCTGCATACGAAATGAAGTGCATATCGTCCTTTCTCGGAGTTCCGATGAAGAGGCTTCTCTCAATCCCCGATGATATCATAAATGTAAAACAGTACGACATATTCGAAGAATCCGGAATTACTGCTGAAAATGAAAACCTCATCTCATTCATAGATAAACTATCCTCTTTCATACTCTTCAACAGAAAGGCGAAGGCAAACGGAATGGAAGCGATGGAGCCATGGGACTGAAGAAAACCGGGATGCTGAGTCTGAAGGAAATGGACAACGACCTTTATAACCGTATTGCAGATAAAGCCAGAAGCTGGCAGGCACAGTACTGTGGAGCATCAATCATAAAGGACAATATCTTTCCCTCGATTAAAAATTATGTCAGGAAGTACGGACGGGATGTAGAGATGATGTTCTTCCCGTTCGGAGATGAAGATATAAGGAGTATCGGACTACTGAAGGAGAATGTATTCTTCCTGTCACTGAATACAGAGAATGCAGTATCTGACGAAATCTTCACGGCGGCTGTAATGTCCTACCACATTCTCCGATGCCTCGAGGAAGATGAAAGCAGCAGTTTCAATATAATCCTCACTTCGAAAACCCTCGATTACCCATCCTCCCGGAGAGACTTTGAAGCCGGCCTTTTTGCACGTGCACTTATGATGAGTGACACGCTGCTGTACGAAATGTCTGTTATTCACAACATCGATCTCAAAAAGCCTGACGTGAGAACAATACTGTTACTGATGTCATTCTTCGCCCTTCCGCTGAGATGTGTCGTCATCAGACTCTTCGAGTGCAGTTACATAACGAAAGAAGATGCGCTGGCTCTTCTCGCCGCTGAGAAGGATGAAATCAATGAAGAGATGAGACTCACGGGAATCGGAAAGAGATGGCTTGAGTCCGGTGCAGGAACGGAAAGCTTCGGCTCCCTTTATGATAATTACGAATTCAACAGGAAGAACGGATTCCTGACTGACAACAGGATAAGGGAATCAGAGGCTTTCCTTGAAGAAATCAGGAAAAGACTCACTTCTTCGGGAACGGATCGAGGTTCTTCGGATAGTGGTAACCGGTGAATGCTTCGAACTGCAGCTTGCCCTGGCTCAGGAGCATATCGAGGCCGTATCTGAGAGAGCAGCCCTTCTTTTCGGCAGCCTTCAGGAACGCAGTCTTTCTCGGCTCGTATACAATATCGTAGGCAATTTCACTGCCTGTGAACTCAAAGCCGGGAACGGGATTGTCCTTCTCCGACGAGAGTCCCACCTTTGTAGCCTGGACAATCAGATCAGCCCAGCCTTCGTATTTCGAGGCGTTCTCGAGAGAGTCGTACTGTGCGTTGTTCTTGAGGGCAAGGCGCCTCGCCCTGTCCACCGTCCTGTTGAGTATCACAACTTTGACACCCCTGTTCGTGAGAGCCCAGCATATTGCATCGGAAGCTCCTCCGGCTCCGATGACGAGGGCCTTCTTTATCCTGCCCTTCTCTATATCATCCTCGATGGGAGCTAAAAAGCCGTAGTAGTCGGTATTGGTTCCCTTCCACATGTTGGGAACCCTGATGACAGTATTGCACGAGCCTATCTGCTTCACCTCTCTCGTAATAT
Source organism: Clostridium sp. AM49-4BH (assembly GCA_963626925.1). Classification (GTDB taxonomy): domain Bacteria; phylum Spirochaetota; class Spirochaetia; order Sphaerochaetales; family Sphaerochaetaceae; genus Ornithospirochaeta. The sequence continues at coordinate 7,142 of CAVFZO010000085.1, read as the reverse complement.
TCCCCAGGTACTTGAGTACATCGACCTTGAAGGGAACAGTTACGGAGAATCCTCTCATTCTCAGCGTCTCGGCAAGAATCATGAAGGATCTGATGGAATCGGAGAGGAAGGGAACGTAGACAGCGTTGTAGTTTATCGCATGAAAGCCGGGGTTGTGAATCTGGGGGGAAAGGGAATGCATTACGGGGTTTCCGACGACGCCGTAGATTCCCGTCCTCTCGTCGACTCTGTCTGCGCGGTAGAGCTCCTTGAGCTCCCTTACGGAAATCATACCGGGGGCGATTTCCTTCTTCGAAACCGAAGAGCCGAAAGTCAGTATCGAGCCCATCTTTCTGTAGAGGATACGTGTACATACCCCCCAGTCGCCCATCCCTATGACGATCTTCGGGATATCTTTGAGTTCGACGTTGATCCTGAAAAGCGTCAGAAGATCCTGCACGGAGTGCGGCGTCACCGCAATCTTTGCGATGTCGCCCCTCTTCGAGAGGCTCATTATGTGGGAGAAGATATCTTCCGGAACGCGTTCGAAATCATGATAGGAGCGGATGATCTTCACGCCCTTCTCTCTCGCGGCATTCTCGACGTCGTTCTTCTTGACATCGTCCTCGATGTCGACATAGGAGAACGAGCCGCAGTCGAGTGTCTTGATGATTAACGCCCTGCGGCTTCTCTCTGTGAGCGTACACTTACCACCGTCGGAAGAACGGCGGCATGTAAGAATCACAGGCAGATCTACAAGAGAAGGAAACAAAGAAGCCTTCTTCTGCTCCTCGGGAGTAAGAAGATCAAGCCTCAGCTCACAAATATCTATATACAATCTGTTATCCCTGAACTCCCTGAGATTCTGCTCTATGGTGGGTCCGGACAAGGTAAGGCAAATCAATGACGTAACTCCCTGACTGAATTCTAGACCAAAGAGCAATCTCATTCAACTACAAAGAGAAAGGTTTTGACAGTCCCGGACGTGCCCGTGAGGCCCCCTTCAAGGGATGTGAAACATCATAAAGTCAAAATCATCCACCCGGGCAGGACGAAATCAAAACAGGCAACTTCATAACGAGATCAACTTGAAACATCGAATCCAAATCCGAAAACAACTTGAAAGATTGCGTTAATAGTCAAAAACAACTTAAAAGATTGCGTTTATATGCAAAAACAACTTAAAAGATTGCGTTTATATGCAAAAACAACTTAAAAGATCGTATTCGAAGCAAAAACAACTTGAAAAACAACTTGAAAAACAACTTGAAAACAACTTGAAAAACAACTTGAAAAACAACTTGAAAACAATTTGAAACAACTTAAAACAACTTAAAACAACGAAGACTGAAGCAAAAACTTGAATTCTGCAGCAACCTTACTGTCATTGCTCTTCGACATTTCTACGACTTCTATAATCTGATCCACTTTTATTATACCAGACAACCCTGATTATATCAGTGACATCAGTGACATCAGTGACATCAGTGACATCAGTGACATTTACAGTGACATTTACAGTGACATTTACAGTGACATTTACGAAAGCAGAGGTGCATGCACTTTTCTCTCTTCCTCAAAGAGGAATTAACAGTTAAACTCCTTGAGGGGTAATTATGAAGAATCTGCAGCTTACGTCTCTTGTTCTCTCATTCGGAGACAGGGAAATACTAAAAGACATACAGTTCAACATGAACGAAAAGACGAGGGCCTGCCTCTCTGGTGCAAACGGGAGCGGAAAGACCACGCTCCTGAAAGCCCTGACGGGGCTTATTACTCCCGACAGCATCTCCCTCTCGATAACAAAGGGATGCAGATTCTCCTACCTCCAGCAGTCGGATGTGGTTCTCTCTAAGAACACCATCTATGAAATAGCAGAGGAAGGCTATGCACGCTTTTCGTCCCTGACGGAGGAACTCGAAGAGGAAGGAAAGAAGGCTGAGAAAGGCGGTGAGGGTGCGATGGCTGCGGCTGAGAGGATCGGCGCCATCCACGACATTCTCCTCGACTCGGGCTACTATGACAGGCGTACGAGAATCGAGACAATACTGCTCGGTCTCGGCTTTACAAAGACAGACTTCACAAGGCCCAGCGCTGAATTCTCCGGCGGCTATCAGATGAGGGCGGCGCTTGCGCGTATTCTTGTCGAGAACCCCGACTTTCTGTTTCTAGACGAGCCTACGAACTATCTCGACATCGAGGCACTTACCTGGCTTGAGGGATATCTCAAATCCTTCAGCGGCGGCCTCATGATAGTGTCACACGACCAGGACTTTCTGGACGACCTTGTGACCGAAGTATATGAACTCTTCAACGGTAAGCTCACACGCTACAGCGGAAACTACTCGAAGTACCTTGAAACAAGGGAGATGGAGATAAAGGAAATTGAGAAGAAGGCAGAGCGGCAGGAAGAGGAAATCGAAAGAACTGAGGAGTTCATCGAGCGCTTCCGCTACAAGGCCACAAAGGCAAAGCAGGTCCAGTCGAGAATCAAGATGCTCGATAAAATCGAACGCATCGAGATACCCGGGCACCTCAAAAAGCTTCACTTCAAATTCCCGCCCTGCCCCCACTCGGCAAACGAAGTTCTGAAGGTCGAGCATCTTACGAAGGCATACGGCGACAACATAATTTATTCGGACTTCTCATGCCTTGTGAAGAAAGGCGAACGCCTTGCCGTCACGGGTCGTAACGGTAAGGGTAAGTCGACACTCCTGAGAATGCTCGCCGGAGTCGACAGCGTCTACTCGGGTGAAATACGACAGGGTAACGGCGTTATCAAGGGCTACTTTGCACAGGATACCGAGAACACCCTCAACGGAGAGAACAACCTCATCGAGGAGCTCGAGACTGTTTCCACAACAGAAGACCAGCCGAGGCTCAGAAATCTCCTCGGGTGCTTCCTCTTCTCGGACGACGACGTCTTCAAGAAGGTGAAGGTTCTCTCCGGCGGAGAGAAGTCAAGGCTTGCACTGTTGAAGATTCTCATACACCCATCGAACCTTCTTCTTCTCGACGAGCCTACAAACCACCTCGATATAAACTCGAAGGAGATGCTCCTCGAGGCAATAAAAAAGTATGAAGGGACTGTTGTCTTTGTATCACACGACAAGCACTTCATACGTAACCTTGCAACAAGGATTCTCTATATATCTGATGAAGGACCGGAGTTCTTCGACGGCGACTACGAATACTTCGAGCGTAAGATCGAGGAGAAGGAAGCACAGTGGGCCGTGAAGAAGGAAAGGGAGAAGGAGGATAAGCCTCCGGTTAAAGCCCCCTCCTCCTACGAAGAGAACAAGGCGAAGAAGAACAGGATAAACTCCCTTTCGCGTGAGCTCGATTCAATAACTGAGAAAATCGAGAAGCTCGAGGAGGAGATAGCACTTCTCGAGGAGGAGTCGGCCAAAGTCGAAGTCTATTCAGTTGCAGCAAGGATAAAGGCAGTCCTCGAGGAGAAGACGAAGAAGGAAGAGGAGAAGGAAAGGCTCGAGGAGGAGTGGCTCGAGAAGGAAGAGGAGAAGGAGATGCTCCAGAATGGATAGAATCACAGAGCCCACACAAGAGCAGCTCAGGCTTGGAAGAATACTACCGCGTGTTGTTCTTGCCTCCTCCTCCCCCAACAGACGAAAGCTTCTTGAGGAGTGCGGTATAGATGTGAGGACATTCACACCCGACGCTGATGAATCGACAGAAGGAATGGAGACAGAGGAAGCGATGAAGAAGAATGCGCGCGTCAAGATGGAGGCGTACCTCCAGTCCCCGTCCTTCCTTCCCGCGACTTCCGCTCTCAGCGCAGACACCCTTGTCAGAATAGACGGTGCCCTTCTCGGTAAACCGAAAGACAGAGAAGACGCCTCAGCAATGCTGGAGCACCTTTCCGGGAGAATCCAGAAGGTCTATACGGGATGCTCGCTCTATATTCCCGGAAAGAGGGAGATCATCACATTCTGCGACACGGCCGATGTTCTCTTTCACAACCTCTCTAATGATATGATAGAAGCCTATCTCGATACGGAGGAATGGAAGGGAGCCGCAGGCGGCTACCGCCTCCAGAAGACAGGATACACCCTCGTCGAGAGAATTGACGGCGACTGGGCGACAGTCGTGGGCCTTCCCCTCAACTGTATACTATGCCTTCTTCAGCCCAAGAGCTCGTCGTAGTGCTCGAGCCCGAGCTGGAGTATCTTGGTAATGTGGTCGTCCGAGAGACGGTAGAGGATATTCCTTCCGTCCTTTCTGAACCTGACAAGCCTCGAGGCCCTTAAAAGCTTCAGCTGCTGGGAGACGGCACTCTGACTGATCGAAAGGTGTTCGGATATGGCATTGACACCAACCTCCCCGTTACTCCAGAGGTCGAAGAGGATCCTCAGCCTTGTGGGATCTCCGAAGACCTTGAAGAAGTCCGCCATATCTACAATCTCTTCCTCGCTGATTTTAATATCTTCCATTTGAACCTCGTACCTCTTTATGTCTATAATACACATTTAACAGATGAATAATAAGTAGAATAACCTTAAAAATACGGAGGCAGAAGGATGACGATAGACAAGAACAAGGCAAAGCTCATACTTGAAGACGGACGGGAACTGGGGCTTGACGTCATCCACGACAACCTCGGAGGTCCCTCGCTCGATATTTCGAAGCTGAGATCCTCGACGGGCTACATTACATATGACCCGGGCTTCATGAACACCGGATCGTGTATGTCCTCGATATGCTACATCGACGGCGAGAAGGGAATCCTGAGGTACCGCGGCTACTCGATAGAGGACCTCGTGGCGAAGTGCGACTTCATAGAAGTTGCCTTCCTCATGGTGAAGGGCTTCCTCCCCACACTCGAAGAAAGGCAGCGCTATCAGGAGCTTTTGAACAGACACTCCCTCCTCCATGTCAACATGAAGGAGTTCCTCCGGGCATATCCGGCATCCGCTCATCCCATGAGCATACTCGTAGCAATGGTTGCGTCGCTATCGGCTTTCTATCCCGAGCTCGATGAGAGAGACCCAGAGGAGAATATAGACCTCACAGTAACAAGACTTCTCAGTAAGATGAGAACCATTGCAGCATACACATACCGCCAGATGGAGGGAACGGAATTCCTGGAGCCGAAGTACGAATACTCATACTGCGAGAACTTCCTCAACATGATGTTCCACACCTCGGTCAACAACTACACACCCGACCCTGTGCATGTAAAGGCTCTCAATCAGCTTCTCATAATCCATGCCGACCACGAGCAGAACTGCTCGACGACGGCCGTGAGACTCGTCGGCTCCTCGGAGGCCAACCTCTACGCCGCAGTCGCAGCAGGGTGCTGCGCACTCTGGGGCCCGAGGCACGGAGGCGCGAATATGGAAGTCATGAACATGCTCACGCGCATCAAGAACGAGAATCTCTCGATAGACGATGTAATAAGGAAGGCAAAGGACAGGGGCGACTCCTTCCGCCTCTCGGGCTTCGGCCACAGGGTATACAAGACATTCGACCCGAGGGCGAAGATTGCGAAGAAGATATGCCTCGAAGTCATGGAGTCTACCCACAGGCATGACTCCCTCTTAGATATCGCAATGGAGCTCGAGGAGAAGGCGACGAGAGACGACTATTTTGTATCGCGTCACCTCTACCCCAACGTCGACTTCTACACGGGTATTACATTCAGGATGCTCGGAATCCCGGCAAACCTCTATACGGTAATGTTTGCAATGGGAAGACTTCCCGGCTGGATAGCACACTACCTCGAGTGGAAGCATGACGAGTACATGAAGATAGGACGCCCCCGTCAGGTCTATACGGGATTCCCGGAGAGGGAGGTCACCCCGATTGAAGAGCGCTGAGGCAGTAGTCTTTGACTACAACGGCACCCTGTACTTCGACTACAGGGAGAACAGGGATGCCTGGAATGTGATATCACAAAAATACAGAGGTCGTTCCTTCTCCGATGCAGAGTACGACTCGATGATGGGGATGACGGACCATACATGCGTCAGACGCATTCTCGGTGATGACACTCCCCTCCATACACTTGAAGAAATCTCGAAGGAAAAGGAAACCATCTATCTCAACCTCTGCAGGAAGAGGAACCTCAGGATAGAAAGGGACGCCGTAGAGTTCATACTCCGCCTGAAGAAGGACAACATCAAAGTCCTCATTGCATCATCGGCTCCGAAGATGAACATGGAGTGGTACTACGAAAATGCAGGAATAAAGGACCTCTTCACACCCCAAGACATCATAGCAGGTAGAGAGGATATTCCCTCGAAGCCCGCTCCCGACATCTTCCGCCTCGCCCTCGAACGAGCGCACACCTCACCGGATAGTGCAATCTGCTTCGAAGACTCCCCCAACGGTCTCAAGGCTGCCGTTGCAACACCATTTAAAAAGGTATATGGAATAGAGTCCCCCGGCTTCGACGACTCTGAGCAGCGTCGACTTGCAAAACTAATAAACTGGAGTTACACCCTCACCCACTACGATGAGGTAATCTCCCTATGACAGAAATCAGGAAAGCTACGAAGCAAGATCTTCAATCCATATATGAAATCTACGAAAAAGCACGCACATACATGCGCATTCACGGAAATCCCGACCAGTGGGGAAATGACTATCCGCCGGAGGAACTCACAAAAGAGGACCTCGATAAAGAGAGGCTCTTTGTCATAACAGAAGAGAGCACCATAGAAGCCGTCTTCGTCTTCTACTCGGGCGTCGAAGAAGCATACGATAACATCAAAGGTTCCTGGACATACAATCTTCCTTACTTACGGCGTTGTACACAGAGTCGCATCCTCGGGAAGAATAAGAAACATCACGAAAGTAATATTCGACTACTGCTTCAGCATTACAGACTACATCAGAATCGACACCCACGAGGCCAACATCACAATGCAGTCGGCCCTCCTGAGAAACGGCTTCAAACTCTGTGGTACAATTTTTTATAGCAGAAATAATTCACTCACAAAGCGCATTGCCTACGACTGCAGATGTAAATCGATTTAGAAAACAGCCCGTTATATTGTATTTCCAACAGACACCCCCCCCCATCTGTTCTTAATTTATGTGTGCTATTTTGAATTGAACAATAAAGAATGGAGAATACTACAATGAAAAAAACAATAATTCTCATAGCACTTGCACTGTTATTGATAGTGCCTGTGTTTGCA
>CAVFZO010000084.1:0-9184 GCA_963626925.1 Clostridium sp. AM49-4BH | reverse complement strand
TGATATATTGGGGGAAAAGCTAATAAAAAAGGAGGTAGGGATTCATCTGGTCTCTAGCAAAGTCTTAGATTGAGTCCCCAACCAGCAATATGATGTTAACCGAATTTACGGTAGAACTCAACAGGTCAACGCAGCGTTTACAATAAAGGCTGGTTTAAAATCTTTGTTACTCTTGTTTCCACTTATTCAACCGTAATCCAGCCCGTTGCTACGGATTATTTCACACTCCACCTTGTACGGAACAATGTTGTAAAAAACCTTTCCACATATTGTCTCTCCCCCTGCTCCCGTTCTATGCTCTCTCTGTTATGGACAGAAACATCAAGGTTATCGGAGAAAAGGAAGAGAAAGTAAGAGCTCAGTTAATGTTTATCGAGAAGGAGACTGCCGAGAGGGCATTCAGGTACTTCGGTATTACACGCCCCTTGTACCGCGCTCTCTTTTTCGCCCATATGGACAACGACGACAAGCTCGGCTACTTTGCGCCGTCGGATGAGATCATCATCCTCTCCGAGTCTCTTCTCGATTACCCCGTTTCAGAGGTACGGAACATATTCATCCATGAATGCGCACATGCCGTCGACTACTATGTCCATGCTTCAATGACCGGCCACTCCCCCTTCTTCAGGGATGTATGCACAAAGCTCGGTATCGACAAGGGCTTCGAGAAGGCCCGCATAAGGGGGGATGTAAAGGTGAAGGCGAAGGCGAGGGAGAAGCTCGACAAGCTTCTCGCGCTCTCCTCATCCTCATTCGAAAACGAGGCGGTCGTCGCCCTCGAGAAGGCGAGGGAGCTTATCAAGAAGGCGTCGCTTGAAGAGGATATGGATGAGGAGAAGATCTACTTCGTCAACGTTTATGAGAAGGGACGCACTGCAACCTACGTTATCTATATCTCCAAAATTGTCAGCGAGAACACGGGTGTCTTCTTCGTGAAGGACCACAAGGGAGGATCCGTCGCTCTCACGGCCTACGGCTCCCTCGAGCAGTGCGAAAGCGCACTCTATCTCTTCGACTACCTGATGTCGGCACTCGATGATGAGGTTGCCAGGCTCAGAAAGAGCGGACACCGCGTATCGAAGGACAGCTTCATGGCCGGTGCCTATGATGCAATAAAGAAGAAGACCTCAGGAGGGAATGACACTGCAATCGTGACGTCGATCAAACTCGAGACTGAAGAGAAGGCAAGGAGAATCGCATTCAAGGATACATCACTCAGGACAACACACTCCCGAGTCACCGTCGACAAGAACAGCTTCGACTCGGGATCCTCATTCGGACGCGACCTTGACCTTTCGGGAGAAATGCAGAAGAGAATCGGGGACTAACGCTTCTCACTCTTCCTCCTGTATTCGACAGGCGTCATTCCCTCGTTTATGCGGAAACGCTGCGTAAAGTACGATGACGACGAAAAGCCGAGGGTGGATGCTATCTCTGTCACGCTGAGCTCCGTCGATGAAAGAAGATACTCCGCCTCCCTCATCCTCCTTTTCTCGAGATATGCCTTCGGCGGGATACCGCAGCTCTCCGTAAATCTCCGTGCAAGGTGAAACTTCGAGAGATGGAAGCGCAGTGCAAGGTCGTCCAGCGTCAATGCCTCCATGTAGTGGGTATCTATATAATCCTTCACCTCCATCATCCTCTGACTGCCCGAATCCGTTTCATTGAGGAGAATCGGAGACGAGGGAAGACGTGAAAGAACGGCCATCATACCGAGGAATACCGACGCGGCCTCGACATCATAGCCCTTCTGAGTCTTCGAGAGGACGTTGAACATCCTCCTCATCCCCTCACCGACCTTCACTTCATAGCGCCCGAGAGGAAATACGGGGTTATACTGCTCCCCCGCCGCATAATCCTTGAGGGCTATGTTCGCCACCCCGAGAACAAAATACTCCATGCTGTCGCGGGGGCTCGACTTCTCGGTGTGGTGGAAGCCGGGAGGAAGGACGATGAAATCGGAGGCGTGCACCCGGAACGAGGAAGACTGCGTGACGATCTCTCCCTCACCGCGCTCTATGTACATGAATTCCGTGAATGTATGACAGTGCATGAGACTCGCCCAGTCCTTCTCGTACTTAGAGTAACTGAAGTAGAGAAGACGAGGCATCTGCTCTGTTTTCTCGGAGGGGAATTCGATTCTGAAATTGCTCATACCACCATTATAGCGGCTTACCTTCAATACGCAAGAAAGATAAAACATAGAGCAAGAAAATGATGGTTTTACTGCTATTCCCGCTTACGATGAAATCATGAGGGGATCAATCCCCCGGGAGGAAATTCTATGAAAAAGATTATCGCCATCATGCTTGTTCTTGCTCTCTCCCTCTCTCTCTTTGCACAGGGTGCCGCAGAGAAGAAGAGCGAAGGAAAATCAAACACACTCACAGTCTGGGCATGGGACAAGAACTTCAATATTCCGGCACTTCTGGAAGCTGAAAGAATCTATCAGATCGACCATCCGGATTTCAAACTCGAAATTGTCGAGAACGTCTACACCGACATCGAAGTCAAGCTTATCACAGCTGACGGAGCCGGCGACTATTCGACGCTTCCCGACATCTTCCTGATGCAGGACAACTCGGCTCAGAAGATGCTCGCGAACTACCCGGGACTCTTCACATCCCTCGACAAAAGCGGAATCAATTTCTCCGATTTCGCGAGCGGGAAGGTCGCACTCGGGTCCCATGACGGCAGCCAGTACGGACTTCCCTTCGACAACGGCGCCGTAATCATGCCCATCCGCACAGACCTCATCGCAAAAGCCGGACTCACAGTAGAAGACTTTACCAATATCACATGGGAGCAGTTCTTCAGGAACGCACACCTTGTAAAGGATGCAACGGGAATCGACATGCTCACGACAAGCGGCGGAAGTGAGATCGTACTCATGATCCTCCAGTCCGCAGGAGCTTCCCCCTACGTCGACGGCAAAGTTAATCTGGCAGACAACGAAGTTCTCTACAAGGCAATGGAAATCTACGCACGTCTCATCAACGAAGGTCTCATGACAGACTACACCGACTGGGATCAGTACATCGCATCCTTCAACACGGGAAAGGCTGCCGGCCTCATCCAGGGCAACTGGATTCTCTCCTCTATCCAGGCGGCGGAAGACCAGAGCGGCAAGTGGGCCGTATGTCCTCTTCCGTCACTTGACGGCGTCAGCGGTGCTACAAACTACTCCAACTCCGGCGGTGCAAGCTGGTACGTATCATCCAACTGCTCGAATACGGAACTTGCTTACGACTTCCTGAAGACAACACTCGGCTCTTCTCTCGAACTCTATGACAACATCCTCGTCTCCAACGGCGTCATCACGACGTACCTTCCGGCTGGAAAGAGCGAAAGATATCAGGATGAAGTGGATTACTACAACGGACAGAAGGTCTATGCCGACATCGTAAGCTACGCAGAGGGCGTTCCCGCATGCGACTTCGGTTCCTACTACAACGACATCAGATCGGCTGTGACAGTCGCTATCACGAACGTCGTCCAGAAGGGTGCCGACATCAGAAGCGAAATGAAGACGGCACAGGAGACTGTCGAATTCGCAATCGGCTACTGAGTAATACTACAAAGACGAGGGCAGGGGTGCCTGCCCTCTCTTCTGTAAAGGAGAGTGTTGAAGTGACACAGAAGAGACTCACGCTGGAGAAAAAGCAGAATATAACAGGCTGGATATTCCTCATTCCCGCCGCATTCCTCATCTTCGCATTCTGCTTCTACCCCATGCTCCAGGCCGTACTCCTCTCGTTCAAGAGAGGAAGCGGAAAGAACGAGAAATGGGTGGGGCTGCAGAACTATGCACGCCTCTTCAAGGACAGGACATTCCGCGAGTGTCTCTTCAACACTGTCTTCTACTTCTTAATCCAGGTCCCGGTGATGCTCATTCTGGCCCTGATTCTCGCCCAGATGCTCAATAACCCCAAACTCAAGGGAAAGGCCGTCTTCCGCACCCTCATATTCCTGCCCTGCGCGACTTCCCTCGTATCTTACTCGATGATTTTCAAGTCGCTCTTTGCATCCAACGGCCTCATAAACACGATGCTGGGGTGGATCGGAGTGAAGGGAGTCGACTGGTTCAACAATTCATGGTCTGCCCGCATCGTGATCATCATCGCCCTCATATGGAGATGGACGGGATACAACATGGTCTTCTACCTTGCCGGACTGCAGAACATCGACTCATCAATCTATGAAGCCGCCACAATCGACGGCTGCTCGAGTGCATCCAAGTTCTTCCGTATAACAATACCTCTTCTGAGGCCCACGATCCTTTTAACGGCGATCATGAGCACCTCCGGCACTCTCCAGCTCTTCGACGAGTCGGTGAACCTCACCGGAGGAGGACCGGGCAAGGCGACGATGACGCTTGCCCATTACATATACAACACGACATTCGTCGACACCCCGAATTTCAACTATGCATCGGCTCTTTCGGTATTCATACTTATTTCCATAGCGGTTCTTTCCGTAATCCAGATGAAGGCAGGTGACAGGCGTGACTAACAAGAAAGTGAAAGACAGAGCCCTTACGGCAAGCTATATCGTCCTCTCCCTCGCCGCCCTTCTCTCGGCATTCCCCCTCTACTATATGCTCAGCGGTGCGACCAACAGAAGTATCGACATAATCAGAGGGCGCCTTGTTCCTGGGTCTTACCTTATCGAGAATTTCAAGACACTCACCGAAAACCAGAATCTCGGACGGGCCCTCTTCAATTCGTTCAGAAACAGCATAATCGTGACCGTCCTGACACTCGCTGTCTCGTCAATCGCAGGCTACGGCTTCGAAATCTACCATGACAGGCACAAGGACAGGCTGATGGCCCTTCTTCTCACAGCCATGATGCTGCCATTCGTCGCGACAATCGTGCCCTTATTCCGGATGTTCAGCAGAATGCATCTCATCAACACGATATATGCACTCATCCTCCCCACGATATCGACACCGTTCATGATCATGCTCTTCAGGCAGTCCGCGCGCTCGTTTCCCCACGACATCATCGAGGCGGCTCGCCTCGAGGGACTTGGGGAGTTCAGGATATTCCTCACGATGTTCATCCCCGTCATGAAGTCGACATACGGCGCCGCGGCGACAGTCACATTCATGGGTGCATGGAACAACTACCTCTGGCCGAAGATCATCTTCCAGTCAAACGAGAGCATAACGATGCCGATGCTCGTAAGCAACCTCAAGAGCGTCTACTTCGTCGACTACGGCATGCTGATGCTGGGTGTCCTCATATGTACGCTTCCGACGGCAGTCATCTTCCTCCTTCTCCAGAAGAGCTTCGCCAACGGTATAACGGGATCGGTCAAATGAGAACGGATGCCGAACTGGAATTTGCAGGACGCACAGGCTTTCTGACAAAAGACCTCAGATTATTATGGCTTGAGGAGAAGAAAAAACGCAGCGGAGGGGCGTACGGAATCGAGGGGGGAAAGCTCTCATTTGATGTCTTTCTCGAGATGTTCCTTACGTCCTTCCGCCTTGCCTTCATCCTCCGTGACGAAAGAATAGACTATCCATACAGGGAACTCTGTGATAATGACATCGAATCCTACTGGAATAACAACCGGGATCTCTTCACGAGGTACAACGGTGACTCCTTCGAGATGGAGGAGGTCAGGGACGTCATCGCAAAAAGAATAAGGGAGGAGGAATACGAGAGGAATGTCGAAGAAATACTACTTTTCCTCAATTAAAACGTCCTCATATGAAAGAGGTACGATCAGAAATCCTTATTCCTCCCTCTCGAAGCTTTCCTCCATCAGGCTGGAAGACGGCGACGGAATAATGCTTGAGTGCGGCTCCGTCTTTACGGGGGCAATCCACATCCACGGCGTTGACGGCATCACAATCTCATCCTACGGAAAGGGAGGAAAACCCGTCATCGATGCAGAAGGAGGCGGTGTGTGGCTCCAGGACTACGGCTCCTCTCTCGACAGCCCCTCTCACAGATACAAATCCGAAATCTCGTCGACGATTCTCCTTTTCGACAGCAGTAATGCAGTGATAAAGAATATAGAGGTCAGAAACTCGGGTGTGGAGAGGGCACACTACTCTGATGCTCTCCGTACCCCGAGAACGGGAATCGCAGTCACGGCAAAGAACCGGGGTACAATCAGAAACACAAAAATCGAGAATGTAACCGTAAGAAACGTCGAAGGCAACGTCTATGACAAGCACCTCTCGAACGGAGGAATATACTTCACTGTTCTCAAGCCCGATAACGGCAACCATCTCATTCCGCGCTTCGACGGCGTACACATAACGGGGTGCTTTCTGAAGAACGTCTCGAGGTGGGGAATAGCTGTCGGCTACACATACCTCTGGGAGAAGTTCAGAGGAACGGAAACCTCCGAAGAGGTCTTTAAAAAGTACGGGAACACAGACATTCTCATCGACAACTCGTATGTCAAGGATGCAGGCGGTGATGCGATAACCGTGATGTACGCCCTCCGCCCTGTCGTCAGGAACTGCCGCAGTGACGGCGCGGCGCGCGACATGAACGACCGTATATACACCGAGCCGCTCTCACGCATGGGAAAAGTTGCAGCCGCCATATGGCCGTGGAAATGCATGGAGGCCATCTTCGAGTACAACGAAGTCTACGACACACGCCTCAACCAGGACGGCATGGCATACGACGCAGACAGCGGATGGAGGACAGTATACCGTCATAACTACTCACACGCCAATGAAGGGGGGACTGTGATGTTCTGCCTCGGAGAGTCAATCGACTCCGTCTATGAGGAGAACATCTCCGACGACGATTTATCGGGAGTGCTCTCCCCCGCCCTCTGCCCCGACGGAAGAATTGAGAACAATACGATATACCGCAGAAAAAGCACCCCTCTTATGAGACGGAGGATGGACGGCGGGAATGTGGAAATCATAAACAACAGGGAAATAATCATAGAAAGGAAGAGATAGATGAAAGAGAAAGGCCGAGTTACGATCCCGACGGATCTCAATATAATCAAAGAGACACTCGAGACAGCAGAGAAATGGGGAGCCGATGCGCTGCGTGACTGCGACGGAACGGAATTCCCTCCAGATCTCGCCTCCAGCGGCCTCAGAATATATAAGACATACTACACGACACGGAAGGACAACGAATGGGCCCTCTCACACCCCGATGAGATACAGCAGGTGTATGTGATGACCTTCCCGAAGGTCGCTGAAGGAAAGACTCTCACCATCCCCGTAATGGAGGGCATACACCCCGAACTACTCCGTGTCAACCCGAAAGACAGAAAGAGGTGGTGGGAGGTCATCGACAGGACTACCGGGGATATTGTCAAAAACTGGAGCTATGATGAGAAGACTCAGAGCGTTACACTTGATGCAGTCCCATACCATGCATATACGGTATCTTTTCTGGCATTCATAATGTGGGACCCCGTGCACATGTACAACGCCGTCACGAACTCATGGGACACTGAAAAGCAGATAACATTCGACGTCAGGCAGCCCGAGACGCACGCATTCTCACTTGAGAGGCTCAGAAGATTCATCGAAGAGCACAGCTACGTCAGCGTCATAAGGTTCACAACGTTCTTTCATCTGTTTACCCTCATCTTCGACGATAAGGCAAGGGAGAAGTACGTCGACTGGTACGGCTACTCGGCCTCCGTTTCTCCGTACATACTGGAGAAGTTCGAGAAAGAGGCAGGCTACCCCTTCAGAGCCGAATACATAATAGACGGAGGCTACTACAACAACCAGTACAGGGTTCCGACAAAGGAATACAAGGATTTCATGGCATTCCAGAGAAGGGAGGTCTGTGCACTTGTAAGGGAGTTTACAGATATATGTCACGAATACGGCAAGGAGGCGATGATGTTCCTCGGAGACCACCATATAGGGGTGGAGCCCTTCATGGAGGAATTCAGGACTACAGGCCTTGACGCCGTCGTCGGAAGTATCGGAAACGGTCAGACACTGAGGCTCCTTTCAGACATCCCGGGTGTGAAGTACACAGAAGGGAGGTTCCTCCCCTACTTCTTCCCCGATACCTTCCACGAAGGGGGAGACCCCGTGAAGGAGGCGAAGGAGAACTGGGTGACATCGAGGAGAGCGATCCTGCGTAAGCCCATCGACCGCATAGGTTACGGAGGCTATCTATCCCTTGCTCTCAAGTTTCCTTCATTCATGGACTACATAGCCTCTCTCTGCGACGAGTTCCGTACGCTCTACGACAACGTGAAAGGAACGACGCCCTTCTCGTTCAAGAAGATTGCCGTACTCAATTCATGGGGAAAAATGCGAAGCTGGGGCGCCCACATGTACCACCATGCTCTCTACAAAAAAGAGAACTACAGCTATGCAGGAGTCCTGGAGATTCTCTCCGGCGCTCCCTTCGAGACCGTCTTCATAAGCTTCGACGACATAATAGAGGACGAAAAGGCCCTCGACGGCATTGATGTAGTAATCACTATGGGCGACGCCGATACAGCCCACACCGGAGGCTCCGCCTGGGATAACCCCCTTGTTCCCGAAAGGCTGAGGGAATTTGCATACAACGGCGGAGGCTTCATCGGAATCGGAGAGCCCTCGGGGCACCAGAGAGGCGGACGCTTCATCCAGCTCTTCGACGTCTTCGGTGTCGAGAAGGAGACGGGATTCACACTCGGCTGCGACAAGTACAACTGGAATGTCGAGAAACATTTCATAACAGAGGAATCGGGCCGGGATTTCAACTGGGGAGAGGGAAAGAAGAGCATCTATGCACTCGAGAACACTGTGGTGATTGCAGAGAAGAACAGGGAGGTACAGGGGGCTGTGAAGGAATGCGGAAAGGGACGCGGGGTATATCTCTCGGGGCTGCCGTATTCGGCGGAGAACACAAGACTTTTAGAGAGGGCCGTGCTCTGGGCATCGGGAAGCGAGGAGATGATTCATACATGGTTCAGCACAAACCCCTTCGTCGAAGTCAACGCCTATCCGGAAAACGAAAAGTACTGTGTTGTCAATAATACATTCACGCCGCAGGAGACCACCGTCTACACTACAGGCGGGCGCTCGTTCGATCTTACACTTAAAGAAGCCGAGATTATCTGGTTCGCGATTGAGTAATCTACTGTTTCAGCACTTCGGTTATGTCGTAGTCGGGCATTCCGCCGCGCTTCGAGCATACGAACGACGAAAGGAGGGATGCATTCCGGGCGGCCTTCT
>CAVFZO010000083.1:0-9198 GCA_963626925.1 Clostridium sp. AM49-4BH | reverse complement strand
GGTACTACAGTAACCTTATTTCAACATGACGGAATACCGGTGCATTAATATGCCGCAGCAGACGCGTCAGCAGTCATGTCTTCTGAATGCCCGGTATCGAAAGATACGTCAAGGCCGGCATGTCAGTTCTTAAGACAGCCGACAGGAACAACCAGCACACCGTCATGGCGGCGGTAAGCGTAATCTCCAATGCCGGTCAGCACCATCAGGAATGAAGGCGCCTTCATCTTATCGGTATCAATATTCGCCGCCATCTTCTTCAGACTCCTTGCACCTTCCTCGATAAGTCTGTCGCCTCCAAGTTTGATTTCTATGAGGCCGTACCTGCCGTTTCTCAAATGTACAACGGCGTCGCACTCCTGTCCGTCCTTATCCCTGTAATGATAAACAGAACCATTCAGAGAATCGGCGTAGACCCGGAGATCACGCACACAGAGAGTTTCGAAGAGAAAACCAAAGGTCCTGAGATCGCAGACAAGATCGTCCGGCCCGATATCGAGTGCAACGGCAGCAATGGAAGAATCGACGAAGTACCTTGTGTCCGAAGTGCGTATTGCCGTCTTACTCCTGAGGTTAGGATTCCAAGCGGGCATATCTTCGACGACGAATATCCTTCTGAGTGCATTCAGATAAGATGCTACTGTTTCCTTATTGATGGAACTATCTTCGTTTGCAGCAACATCCTGAGTGAGCAGGGTGTCTGCTACCTGCGTCCCCTGGTTCCGGGCATATGAGCGCATAAGCTTTTCCACACGCCGTGGATTCTTCTGCACCCCGTCCGCCCTGTTGATATCGCTGTTGACGACTCCACTGTAATAATCATACGCCTGATCGAGGGCTATTTCATCCCTCATATTCAGAGTATCCGGCCATCCTCCACGGCAGACAAGAAACGACAGACGCTCCAGACTGATGCTGGAAGCACCGTCGATCTCATCATTTCCATCGAACAGGGCCTTGAGACTTACATCTCCTGAAGAATCCCCTGATTCGAAGAGACTCATGGGGCGCATTGTCAGCCAGGTGAAACGCCCGGTGCCGGAATGAGTAATCTCACTGCTGTCAACAGGAACAGAAGAACCGGTAAGTATAAACTGTCCGAACTCTCTTCTGTGATCGACTTCAAAACGGATGGCGTCCCAGAGTTTCGGCCCCAGCTGCCATTCATCAATAAGCCGAGGAGTTTCTCCTAGAAGCAGTCGCTTTGGAGCTAAAGCTGCCATGGCAATGTTCTGTTCCTTCTTGTCCGGGTCATCCATATACAGAACACTGGCGGCAATCTGTTCTGCCGTGGTTGTCTTTCCGCACCACTTGGGACCATCTATCAGAACAGCTCCTTTCCCCTCCAGTTTTCGACAGAGTATGTCGTCAGCAATCCTTTTTCTATATTCTCCAGTTTCCAACATTCTCTCCGTACCTCATATTATATTGTTGCATCATACCAGCCTATCGTGAATTATATATACTTTTCCGACGTTTGGCGAATTATTTTTCCGACGTTTGGCGAATTATTTTTCCGACGTTTGGCGGTTATCGACTTTTCAGCTTTCAACTCGACATACTTCCCTTTTTATGTTGTTCAGCCGAAATTCTCTTGTTCATAAGATGATGTCATCATTTTGAGAGGAGGAAAGAAAATGAAAAAGATTAATTTCAACGACGCAGTGCTTTCCCTTCTGACTCTGCAGAACGCTCTTATCTCAGTTCTCGACAGCATGAATGAAGACATACACACCCTTATGACATACACAAGCATCTTCATATGGTTTGTCATAAACGCTTCTACAATACTGTCATTCCTGAAAATCAGGATAAAACAGAAACAGGAGGCGGCATGAACTTCAGGAGGAAAGAGACACCAGTTTATGTATAACTCATTAACTTTTAAAAATTACCACAAAGTGAGATACGGAAATTTTTTCCTCTTTAATTCTCCCGACTATGTAGATTTTCGTTGATATAGATACAAACAGTCCGAGGAGCTACCCTCATAAAACGGCTGTTCCCCTCCCAGCACAGACATAACATGCCTATATACTTCTAGTACAACGCATTAAACATGTTATGCATCAATCAGCAGCGTGAAGCTGTTCTTCTTCCAGTCCAGCATCCCGTCCCTCTTCATACGTCCCAGTTCCTTCGAAAGCGCAGTCCTCTCGACATTGAGGTAGTCCGCCATCTGCTGTCTGTCGAAGGGAACGACGAACGTCCTGGATCCGTTCTTGAGATAGAGTCCCGAGAGGTATGTCAGGAGCCGAGCGCGTATCGTCTTCGGCGTCGTGCAGAAGATACGCAGCGAGAGCATCATATTCTTCTTCGAAGTGATTGAAAGAAGACTCTTCATGAAGGTGCCGTACCATCCTTTTCCGGCATTGCTTCCATCAAGGAGTCTCCTGATGTTCACGAATACGATGAGTGAATCTTCCTTTGCGACGACATCTACCATCAAATGCTCGGACGAGAGTGCATAAGACTCTGCGAATACCTGTCCCGTGGAGACTGATGAGAGTATGCTCCTGTTTCCCCAGGGATCTGTGTTTTCTATAAGAATGCTCCCGCTCTGCACTATTCCGATTTCATCGGTCTTATCGCCGGAGTGCAGTATGATTTCCCCTCTTTGAAAGGTCTTCGTCCTGAGTGCCCTTATCGAACGGAACTCTTCGAGCACGGTGGAATCAATCCCTTTGAAAAGCGCTGTTGATATTACCATAAATCCTCTCTTTTAGTGGTTATAACCACATTCTTCTTTTCCATATTATCTTATCCTGTTGCCACAGAAACAAGATACTGCAATCAAAGAGGAAATAATCAATGAAAAGAAGAATCATCAATATCAACGAAGAAAAATGCACAGGATGCGGACTCTGCGCAAACGCATGCCATGAAGGCGCAATCGCAATTGTCGACGGCAAAGCCAGGCTTATGAGAGACGACTACTGCGACGGAATGGGTGACTGTCTTCCCTCATGTCCGACGGGAGCCATCACATTCATCGAGAAGGATACTCTCGCTTACGACGAAAAGGCCGTGGAGGAAAACAAGAAGAAAAAGGCTCAGGCGGCAGAAGCAAAACCTCACTTCTCCGGATGCCCGGGAAGCAGAATGAGAACTCTCAGAAAAGAGGAAGACGAAATGAATGAAGAAAAACCTGCCGGGACGGCAAAGACTGTCAGCAGGCTCGGACAGTGGCCCTGCCAGATCAAACTCGTTCCTGTCAACGCTCCCTACTTCAACGGTGCAAAACTTCTCATAGCCGCAGACTGCACGGCTTACGCTTATGCTTCGATCCACGAGGACTTCATGAAAGGAAAGATTACCATCATCGGATGTCCGAAACTCGACAGCGTAGACTACAGTGAAAAGCTTGAAGCCATCATCAGAGGCAACGACATCAAATCCGTTACGGTGTTGAGGATGGAGGTCCCATGCTGCGGCGGTCTCGAGAACGCCGCTATAACGGCACTCAGAAACAGCGGCAAGTTCCTTCCCTGGAGGGTTGTCACATTCTCCCTTGACGGAAAAATTCTGGAAGACTGAGAGAGAGGCCGGAATATGAAAGAAAAAACCGGAAAAATATTCTTAATTGGGATTGATAATCCACCACTTGACGGCCTTACAATATCGAGAAAGGTCAGCGTCGACAATTCCATATATTACTTCTCGCTCGGTAGTGGAACCGACATATCGCCCGAGGAGTATGACTACAACAAACTGCTAATCTCGGCTTCCGGCTCATTTTCTCTTTATTCCCCATCCTTTTCGAAGAAAATCGATGAAGGAGAGGCTATAATAACACCGACGGGGACCCCTGTCGGAACAAAAAGCAAAGAAGGAGCAGTCTACATCGAAGTAGAGCTCGGGAGTGACACAATGATAAATGAAAAGATTAAAGCGGGCGAATCATTCGCTCTCAGGGATCTGATCCCCTACAGGAAAGACAGCATTGTCAATATCGACGTGCTTTCGAATTCGAAGACGAAGTTCGTCGTCATGGCTTTTGATGAAGGCACAGGTCTCAGCGAGCATGCAGCTCCCGGAGACGCAATTGTATTTGCCCTCGAAGGGAAAGCCGTCATCGGCTATGAGGGAAAGAACTACATCATCAAGGAGGGCGAGAACTTCCATTTTGCAAAAGGCGGAAAGCACAGCGTACAAGCTGAAGGACGCTTCAAGATGGCGCTTCTCCTCTCCCTGGAGTAATACACTGAGCCGGTCGCATCTGGTGCCGGCTTTTTTATTTTCATTGCCGCCTCCGGTATGTGCTATCATTGAGACATGGAAGAAAAGGCCGGCTCATTCATATTCAAAGATGATCTGCACATTGAAAGTTCGCTTGAGAGCGAAAACGAGGAATCTCTGTCCGAGCTGCTGTCAAAGGCGGAGAATGAGATTCTTTCTCTCAAGACGCAGATACTTGATCTGACAAATGCACTGAGTGAAAAAGAGAAACAGAAAGCCTCTATAGCAGAAAAGCTTGAAAGTCTGACATCCACTAAGCTCGAGATAAAGCTCAACGAGCCGGCCCTGCATCCCGGTGCAACAACGGCAGAAAGAATCGAATTCCTGTTCGAGCTCTTCCACGGAAGACGCGACGCGTATGCAACAAGGTATCTGAAGAAGGAAGAGAACCGTATCGCCTACTCGCCGGTATGCAGTGGCAGATTCCATCCGGGATGCATCCTTCTTCTTCCCAGAGAGGAGAGAAAAGACAAAAGCTGTCTTGACTGCAGTCTGAGAAACCTCACACCATTCACTCCGGAAATCTATTACAGGAACAACATCCAGAACAGAGACGAACGCGGTATCGGAGCTGTCGGAATTTATCCGATGCTTCCGGGAAACATGTGCCGCTTCCTTGCAATAGACCTCGATGAGAAGACCTGGCAGCACGACGCCCTCGAAATAGCAGATGTCGCAAGGAGGGACGGTTTCCAGATGGCCATAGAGCGTTCATTCAGCGGAAACGGTGCGCATCTCTGGCTCTTTTTCTCTGAAGAGATTCCGGCAGCGAAAGCCAGGGAACTTGCTTTCTCATTCATCGACAAGGCCTGCGAGAGATCAAAGAGTGTCAGCCTGAAATCGTACGACAGAATATTCCCGACACAGGATACGATTGCTCCAGACGGGCTGGGCAACCTCATTCTCATGCCAATTGTGCGTTCTGCGGCCATGAGGAAAGTTGATCCGGGAACAGTTTTCGTCGATAATGATTTCGTCAAATACCCCGATCAGATCAGATTCCTCTCATCCGTTCCGCAATATACAAGGAGAGACGTCGAGACCTATCTTGTCTCCCCCCGGGCTTCCTCTTCCTCGTCCTTTACTCTCTCTCCGTTTTCAGATGAAGATGCAGACGTAGTGTGGAGAAACAGACTTCCCTCCGTGTCGGAAAAAGATCTCCTGACAGATGTCCTCCCCGTCTTTCTCTCGGCGGGATTGAGTATTCCGAAGGGAGCCATGAATGCCAGACTGCAGAACGGTCTCAAGAGACTGGCATGTTTCACGAATCCGGAATACTTCATAACGAAAAACAGGAACAAGGGATACGTTCCCGAGGGTATAAGCCTTTTCATTGAAACATTCATTGAATCAGAGGAGGTTCTGCAGCTTCCGAGAGGACTCAGAAGCGCACTCGAAAAGTATCTCAAACTATCCGGAATCCCGTTCAGAATTACAGATAACCGAGCGTCGGATACGGGTCTTGATGCTGCTTTCAACGGGGAACTGAGGTCGGAGCAGGATGAAGCGTTCAACGCATTGATGTCTCATGAAACGGGAATCCTGCAGGCGGCGACATCATTCGGGAAGACCGTGGTAGCCGCCAGGCTCATAGCAACACGGAGAGAAAGGACGCTGATCCTGGTACAGAGCAGGAATCTTCTTGTCCAATGGGAGGAGAAACTCCGGTCATTCCTCACAGTCAGGAATGCACCGCTTGAAAGAGAGGGAAAGCATATCAACAGGACAGGTATCGGGATATATGGAGCTTCGACCAACTCACTCTCATCATATGTCGACATCGCAATGATCCAGACCGTTTCCATCCGTATGCCGGATTTTATCAGGGATTACGGGATGGTCATTGTCGACGAATGTCATCATCTTGCCGCCGACACATTCGTCAAGGTGATGCATGCAGTACGGCCGAAGTACATCTACGGGCTTTCGGCTACGGTGGAGAGGAAGGACAGACTTGAAAAGATAGAATATGCCCAGTGTGGCTCTGTCATTTACAGATACGATGCCGGAAAGCTCGCATACAAGAGAGGTATGACGCAGACCTTCGTCCCGAGATTCACCTCAGCCACAAGCAGAGCTTCCTTCTCCGCCCGGTTCAGAAACGACGAAAGCCAGAAAGATATCGCATTCGACGAAGGAAGGAACGATCTCATAGCCCGTGACATATCAAAGCTGTACCGGGACGGAAGACGGATAGTTGTACTGACACACCTCATAGACCATATATCTGAAATAGAGAAGAGACTTGGAAAGATGTACATCCCCGTTGTCACCATCAACGGCTCGATGGCTTCCAGAGACAAGAAAAATGCTCTCGAACGCATAAATAATCCTGAGAACAGAGCTGTAATCATCTCTACAGGAAAGTTTCTCGGCGAAGGCACAGATATCCCCTATCTCGACACCCTCATAGTAGCGGCGCCTGTGGGATGGAAGGGTATCGTCAGCCAGTATGTGGGAAGAATATCCAGGGAATACGAAGGAAAGAACGAGATCCTCATATACGACTATGTAGATATCTTCATCCCGGCCTTCGTTGCAATGTACAACAAAAGGCTCAAAGCCTACAGAGGACTCGGTTACATCATTAAATCAGAAACCGGTGAAGAAGGGATCAGAGATGCCTCGAGGAGGTCATTCTTCTCCGAATATGACATCTATCCTTCCCTGTCCGCCCTTATAAAGAATGCAGAGAAATCGATAGTCATCAGTTCCCCGCATCTGGAGCTGAACTTCGGCTCGGAGAAGATTATAAATGACCTCTCTGATGCGGCAGAAAGAGGTGTCAGCGTCTCCGTCCGGACAACAGAAGAGAACACAGAAGATGTTCTCTCCTTTATCAGGAGAAGAGGAATAACTGTATTACGGACGTCGGACTGCTATCTGAAATACGCCGTATTCGACACAAGCACACTTCTTTTCGGAGAGCTCAACTTACTGGGCTCCTTCATCAATGTAAAGGAAGGAACAGCGTCCTTTAAGAGTGAAAACCCCAGGGTCATGATTCTCGTCAACAATCCCGAAGCCGCCTCGGCACTGACAGGCACCGGACTTTTGACCTGAGGTTGAAAGCACGTGCAGAGAGGCACTCTTTTCTATATACTGTCATCATGAACAATATGAGAAGAACAGACAGAGAAGTTAAATCCATAGACGACATCTACGATATTCTTTCCAGATGCAAGATCATCCGCATAGCAATGAACGACACGCCGCAGCCTTATATCGTGCCGATGAACTTCGGCCTCGAAAGAGAAGGCGATAAGATCATCATCTATTTCCACAGTGCGACGGAGGGACACAAAACCGAGCTTCTTGCCTCAGACGGCAGAATCGCAATTGAAGCCGACCTATACTACAAGGTTGAAGAGACGGACGGCGGGATTACACAGCGCTATGAGAGCGTGATGGGATGCGGAAAAGCAGAGAACCTGACCGAAACGGCAGATAAGGTCCACGGCTTCAAGGTAATGCTGGGCCAGTACTCGAAGGAAGAACACCCGATTGAAGAATGCAAGGGCCTCTCACGCTGCTTCGTCTACCGCGTTGTCCTCGATGAGGTCACTGGAAAACGAAATCTCTCCTAACCTTTGTTCCAGAATCCCGACTGCACAGCTACTACGACTTTCCTGAGTTCGGGAAACGGACCGACGACTTCAATCTTTTTCTGCCCTGCTTTTATTATCGCGCGGGAGCTGAGATTGAATGTCGGATTCTTCTCGTCGCTTCCTGTCAGGGAGAGCAGATCCTCTTCCGTCACTGCATAGACTATCCTCCCTATATTCGCCCAGTATATGGCACCTGTGCACATAGAGCAGGGCTCGAACGTCGTATAGAGAGTACAGGACCAGAGATAGTCTTTGCCGTAGAGCCTGCTTGCACGGGATGCAAGAACCCTCTCTGCATGTGCTGTTGCATCATGAGTTGTAATTTCCTCGTTACCCTGCCTCAGAAGTATGTTGCCGTCTCTGTCTGCAAGTACGGCGCCGAACGGGGTGTTGCCCGCTTTCCGAGCCTTCTCAGCTTCTTTGTTAGCCTCCTGAAGGAGTTCAATATCTGTCATATGGATCCACCTTTTCACTTCCATTCTACACCGGCTGTGCCATAATGAAACTATGAAATACATAGTTGTGACAGGTGGCCGCGGAGGCATGGGCAGGGCATTCGTCGAAAAGGCGGCAGAAGACGGCTTCACCGTCTTTGCACTCGACATCACAGATCCCGACGAAAAGAGAGATAACGTCGTCGGAATAAGAGCCGATGTAACCGACGAGGAAAGCCTCAGAAAGGTCTTCGGCATCGTATCCTCACATACGGACACTATCTATGCAATCGTACATTTCGCCGGTATCTATACACTCGACTCATTAGTTGAAATCGAAAGGGAGAATTTCGAGAGAATCTTCCGCATAAACGTTCTCGGCCCGTTCCTGGTGAACAGAACATTCATGCCTCTCCTGAAGAAAGAGAGCCGGATAGTGATGACGACAAGCGAGCTTGCCACGCTCAAGCCCCTTCCATATACGGGGCTCTACGCCGTAACAAAGGCCGCTCTCGACAGATATGCCTTCTCTCTGAGGATGGAGTTGCAGCTTCTCGGTATCTACGTGTCGGTTATCAGACCGGGAGCTGTTAAAACCGGCATGATAGACAAATCGACGTCCGAGCTTGAGGCATTCTGCTCTAAAACTAAACTCTATCATACGAATGCGGCACGTTTCAGGAAGATTGTCGACTCAGTCGAAAGCAGAAGCATAACTCCGGAAAAACTGACGGACAAAGTCATGAAAATCGTAAAGAGCCGTAAGCCGCGCTATGCATACTCGATCAACAGAAATTTCCTGCTCTCCCTTACACGCCTCTGTCCGGGAAGACTGGAGTTATACGCAGTAAAGCGAATTCTCCAATAAAAATGGCGGGTAACGAGAAGTTAACCGCCGCTATGTAGTAAAACTCAAT
>CAVFZO010000082.1:0-9281 GCA_963626925.1 Clostridium sp. AM49-4BH | reverse complement strand
GCATTCAGAGCGGAGAGGAACCTCTCTCCCTCCTTCTCCTTACCTATAAATTTCAGGTAGTCCTCTTCATTATCAATCACTATGGCTTTTATCACAGTCTGGGTGCCGTATGAACGTGTATTGACGCTCTCCGTGACGAGTGTGTAGCCCCGTCCGGTCTTCTCCTTCGAGGAAGAATAGAGCTCGGAGTAGATGGCAAGGGACTCACCATAAGAATCTGTCACCCTGCCCTTGTTTCCTCTGTAGACCCACGGAAAGAACGTAGACGGCGTCGAGAGAAGAACCGAGGAGGAAAGATCTCTAAGGTATTCTTTATACCTGTTGAGCGCACTCTTTCTCAATGCAGGGACAACTGTCATGCTTTTCTGTACTCCTCTATCGTCATGCTGCTGACACTGGATGTGCTGCCGCCTCCCTTCTTCTCGACGAGATGGAGGGAGTTGATGTATCCCTCCACGAGGTTGATTCCGTTACGCGGTGTCACGACCATGAGCTGCAGGTCGAGCTCCTTGAAAAGCTCGAGGGCGTAGATGCTGTTATTCGCGTCGCTCTTCGAGAACGCTTCGTCGAGGATGACGAACCTGAAAGGCCCCTTCCTCTTCTCGTCCTCGTTGTCGAGGTTGTACTGATAACACAGCGCAGAGGCGAGAATCGTGTACGTCAGCTTAGCCTTCTCTCCGCCGCTGAGGGCCGCAGTGTCCGAATAGGTCGATATATTGCCCTCGGCGTTGTCCTCGTAGACTGTGAACTGATAGATGTTTCTGATGTCGAGAACCCTCCTTTTCAGTTTCTCGTCGCTGTTGTACTTCTCCAGGAACTTCTTTATTCCGCTGTATATGCTCTTCCTCTGTCCGCTGTCGCTCTGGATAAGGGCGAACTTGTCCGGGACTGCCTCTTTAAGCATTCTGTTGAATGTCCGGTAGTCCCTGTCTCCCGTCCTCTTCGCTTCAAGCCTCAGGTGTGATCTGAGGTCCCTGTTGAAAGGAATGCGCATGAGATTTCTGTTGAGTATTCTCACTGCCTCATGAATCTCCCTCTCCCAGCTGTTGAGAGCCTCGGCGAGAGTCACGATGACATTGGAGAGTGTCTTCTCCAGAAACACATTGAAATCGTCTCTCAGTGATGTGATGTCCTCGTCCTTCTTATGAGCATAGAGTTCACAAAAATCTGCATAGTATTGAGCCTCGGGAATGAGGGTGCTGAACTCCCCGCTCCAGTTGATGTCGGCAGGAACCGAGGAAAGAGGAGGATTGAGAAATGCGTTCATGCTGCTCTCGAGCCTGTTCTCCCTTTCCGTGCATTCCCTCTCCTTTGCGTTTCTCTCCCCGCTGAGCCTCGTAAAAAGCGTTTTGTGGAGGAGTATGAGGGAATCGAGACTGTCGTAATCCAGTTCATTCACGTATGCAGATACGAATGAGGATATAAGAAGTGTGTTCTTCCCCTTCTCTTCATTCTTTCTGAATAATCTTTCCGTTTCCTCGATTTCATTCAATTTCTGCTCGGCGAGGGCCTTGTCGGAGGAGAGGACGCCGTACTCGGCCTTGAGTCTTCTCTTCTTATCTTCGGCTTCCGCTATTTTTCTCTCTATCTCCTCGTATCCGGAGGCAGTGGCGAGGAAGGCCTCCTTCTCCCTTATCTTCCTGTTGAGGACTTTCAGGGCCGAGGGTCTGTCAATCTCGTCATATGAGGAAAAAGCGGAGAGGGACTCGAGCTTCTTGAGGATGAACTCGCATTCCCTGATTCTTCTCTGCGTGTTCTCCTTCTTGATTCTGAATGACTCGAGCTCTTCGTTCATGTCGTACAGATATTCATTCAGTTCCTCGAGTCTCTCTCTGTTCGACCACCCGAGAAGGCACGGCGTCTTCTTCGTGAAGGGATCGACTCTGTCATCCTTTGTGATTCTGTCTCCCGTCTTTATGAGCCCTGATCTGAGAACGGCATACTCGTTTTTCTCCAGCTCTTTCTCATCGTCGACGAAAACATGAGGAAACTTCTCAAAAAGGTAATCCTCGAGCCACGCTGCTCTCGGATTGTCCTTCTGCCGGATTTCAATCCTCTTCAGAAGGTCACAGATGCCGCCTTCCATTCTCATGATTTCGTTTCTGCATATGACGGAAATCCTGTCCTTGAGGTTGTTTTTCTCGAGATAGGACGTAACGGCCTTTCCGTCTTCCTTTTCGACAATCAGCATCACAGCTTCGTCGGCGAGAAGCTTTTCGACACTTTCAAGCCAATTTCTTTCGTCATCTCTCACCCTCACGAGTTCTCCGAGGAACGGGAGTCTCTTCTCGCTTATGCCGAGGTCTGACGCGATTCTGTCCCTTAAAGCGATTGATGACGAGGGAATATTGTTCTCCCTCTTCTCCAGGCTTTCGATTTCATGGCGGACCTTCTCTATATCATCCGTGAGAGATTGAGTTTCGAGAAGAAGTCTGTCCCTCTCTTGCTCGAGTCTCTCCTTCTCAGCGCGGTTCTCCTCACGCTCATCCCCCGCCTTCACGATATTCTCCTCATAGTCCTCCACGCTTTCGACTGTCTTGAGAGAAACTCCGGTTTTCATGAGGGATGTGATTATCTCATTGTACTCATTCAGGCGCTGCCTCTTTCCTCTCTCGTCCTTCTCTGCTTCCTCGACAGCGCGTGTGAGTTCGGTGATTGTACGCGCGGCATCGTTACTCTTGAGTGATACCAGAAGGTCGTCGTTCGCCCTGCTCTCCCTGTCGTTGTCATCGATTCTCTTCCTGTAGGATTCGATTTCGCTTCTCTTCTTCGCGCTCTCTTCCTCCGAGAGACGGAGAGCATGGAGAACAAACCAGCACTCGAGGCCTTCGAGGCTCTCGTCGAGGCTGTTCTTTGCTGAGAGGGAGAGAGTATAATCCTCGCCGTTCTTTACAATGTGCGAAAGGTATTCTATCTCCTTCTCGGTCTTCCTCATCTCCCGCTCTATCTCCGTAATATGGGCAAAGTCACTGTTGAGAAGTTCATATTCATCCACCGGGCTCCTGTCCTCTAGCATGTAGGTTCTGATGAACGACGTTATATCCCCGAGGACCTTGAGGCCGACGGTCTGGCTGAAGAGTTTGAGGGCGTTGTCGCTTCGAAAGCCGAACCTGTCCATGAAGAAGTTCTGGTACTGGAGAAAGGAATCGAAGAGCCTCGAGCCGAGATTGTCCCTGAGGACGGAGACCCACCTGCTGTTCTGTGCTATCTGGGTGTTGTTCTTCGAGAGAAGAAGTGTGATGTCCTCTATCCTGAGTTCCTTCTCGGTGATGATCTTGAGGCATTTGAGGTCCTCTCCGGAGAAGTATCTGACCTGCAGGAGCGAGAGATACCTCCCGCTCGTTCCTTCATGGAAGATGCCGTTGATGATGGATATGACTTCGTTCTTCTTCCTCAGGCACTGTGCCACACCCTCTCCCTCTTCTCCGGCTCTGGAGCCGTAGGCGCCGAGTGTGTAATTCTTCTCGTCCCTCTCCCTCTTCCTGCTGCTCTCGGATGAAAGGTTGTAGAAACGTTTCTGGGGAGGAACGAGGAGAGTGAGAATGGCATCCACTGTCGTTGTCTTACCCGAGCCGTTGAGGCCGGTGAGGATGGTGGATTTGTCGTCGAAGGAGAATGTGACTGTCTTACGGTCGAAGACACCCCAGTTGTAAAGCTGCAGCGTCTTGAGTCTGTAACCCGAATTATTGTCTGAAAAGAAGTCTCTCATCTGTCGTTTTCTCCTTCAAGAAGATCCTTATCTCCATCTTCACGGCTGCTTTTCATCTTCTGAAGAAGCTCCTTCATGAATGCCGTGTCGATTCTGGCCTTCAGGATGGGACTGAGTTCGAATTCCGCATCATCGGGTATTTCGCTCTGGGAAAAAGTGTCCGGAGATGTGAAAAGATATGTGAGAGAGCAGAGCGTCTTCAGCGTCTTGTCGAGGGTCTTCATCTGCCTGATTTCATCGGCCCTGTCCTTTGTGAAACTCTTCGAGAGGGCTGCTATCTCGCTCTTGCGCATTATTGCCGAGTCGGCTTCGGACTGGCTCGTTTCGAACTTCTCGATTTCATAGCGCAGGAGCACACAGAGCATGCTCGCCTGATATGATAGCGGCGTCTTCCTGACAAGACGGGGAAGACTTGTCTTCCTCTCTGCCTCAGTCTCCTCATCCTCGTCTTCCATTCCCTCATCAAGCCTCTCTCCGATTTCCTCGAGAAATGCATAGCCGTCGACAGTCTCGAGAAAGACTCTGAGACCCAGAACTCCGAAATATTCATCGAGGGACGTCTTGTATGTCTGGATGGATTCCCATGTTTCCCTCTTCTCCTGTTTCCTGTAGACAGGCCCCCTGAGGAGCTTGACGGCAGCTGTGCTCCACGGTTTCTCATTTGTCATAAAATCTGACCTCCGGTAATCTCACTGAATACTCCCTTCCGTTCCATGAGTAGATTATCGTCTCCTCGCGTCCGGGATTTACGGCACTGCTGTCCCTCTTTTCCGCACTCGTCATGTACGTCACTATCTCCTCGAGACCCTTCAGGACGGGATGCGAAAGGACAAGCTCCCCCAGCGTGAAGCTCTCCCTGCCCGTTTCTCTGAAGAACGACGCAATATTCTCCTCGAGCTCCTTCTCGTCGACGTAGAATTCGTCTCTGAGGGAGAGGACGGCATCTTTATCAGAGGTGTCGTCGAAGAGTATGGTCGGCGTCACATTCTCCTCCTTCTCGAGTTGGATTGTTCTCGACATCGGAAGAAGAAGCTCCGCATCCGTATCTGTTTCCATGGTGATGAGAGCCTGTGCCTTCTCGTTGTTCTTCAATAATGCGCTTTCCTGTTTGAGAGAAGCGACAAGCTTTTCAAATCCCCTGCGCTCGGCGCTTGTCTTCTGCGCCATCACCCTGCTCATGCGCTCTGTGAGAATCGAATTCTTGTCCACTATGCGTTTTCCGGCAGCATAGAATGTCCGCCTCAGCGAAAGGAGGAAAGTATCGTCGTATTCGATGTCCATCTCTTTCAGCATCGCCTCGATCTCCGAACACAGCTCGGTGATTCTGTCGTCGCTGTAGCTCTTCATGTATGACCAGAAGCCTTCGAATGACTGTCCCTGAGGAGAAGAATAGAGTTCCCTGTGCAGCGCGAGTGTGTAGCCGAGTATCCTGCGCTTCGTCGAATCGACCTCTGCCTGCTTCTCGGCAATCTTGTTCATGATGAGGCGGAAGTTGTCCTCGACCTGCGCAAAGTCAGAGAGAATCTCGCGTCCTCTGTTCTCCAGGTCCTTCAGATACTCGAGCGTTTTTCTCCTGTCAAAGGTCTTCACGACATGTGTGCGTTCTATCTCGTCACGCTCACTCTCGAGCTCTTTTATCTGACGGTTGAGCTCTTCGATTCTCTTCTCCGGATCTCCGTTCATGTTGTCGGCAAGGCTCTTCAGCTGCGTCAGGATATAGTTGAAGGAACTTTCGGTTGCTATCGTGTCGCTGTTGAGGATTCTCGCAATGAACGGCAGCAGACGCGCCACTGCACTGTCAAGCTCTATCATCTCGACCTTCTCGCTGTTGCGGTAACGTCTTATGTAGTGTTTTTTCTCACTCAGCCAGCTTTCGGTATATGCCCGGATCCTGTCCGGGGTGTTCCTGTCTGAAAAGAGCACATCGCCGGCGGGGTTTTCTGAGAGGATGTCCTCCTCGAGTTCGGCCTCCTCCGCGCTGTTGAGTGAAAGGAAGTTCTCGAGCCTTATGGAGAATTCATCGTAGGAAAGCGACGGAATACTGCCCAGATAGAATGTGTTGTAGAAGAACGTCAGTACAAAGGCTGCGGAACGACTTCTGAGTATTGTGATCCCGCTGTCCTTCCCGAGTATGTCTTCAAGTCTCTCTATCGTTAATTCCTGCAATTTTCCTGTCCTCCCCACAAGCTTAACGCAAAGCGGGGGAGAATTGCAAAATCAAAATTAACGGCGTTTTCCGGTTACGATAGAAAGAGCATAGCCGAGACGCTTATAAACGAAATCTTCATAGTTTTCTACCACAGATGAGGAATGACGTTCGTCATAGTCCATCATTGCAGAGGGAAGTTTTCTGATCTCGTTCTTTCCGGAGGGAACCCCCCTCTTCAACCTCAGGAACGAAGGATTGAAGGAGGAAACGTCGTAGAAGCCTTGAAAATTCTTCTCCCTGAAGGAGCGGTAATAGTCCTCCCTGCCGGGTCTGACGATGATGTTATCCGAAACGTTTACGGCATACCCGGCAAGTAGAAGTGTATCCTCCGGCGAAAGGGAAATCCTGCCGTTTTTCTCATTGACGAAATATACACTGCTGTCGTAGAGACAGACTGCCCGCTTCGGAGAGAGCGGCATGAAGAAAACCGCACCTTTTCTCGCAAACGGAAAGCCGAGGTCGTTGAACGAGGCCCTGTTGTACGGATTGCCGAAAAGAAGAGGATATGACGAAAGCAGAAAACCCATCTCGTTATCAGCCTCCACGAGAATCGGCATAAGATCAAGTATGTATGCGGCATACATAAAGCCTTTATTCAGCTCCACGACAAGCTCTTCTGTCGTCCGCACCCTGTCCATCTTCCTGACAGCTTCTTTCGATAATTCCACTGCATCGGGAGCAGACTGTCCCTCCTTTTTCCGCTTCTCCACCTCTTCGGACATAATGGCGGTGAATCTTCCGTAGCCTTGTGGATTGGATAGATATTGCTCCATGACGAAGAGAAGGACATCGAAAAAACCTTCTTCATAAGCCCTCATATCTCCTTTAGAAAGCCGTGTGACGGTATTGACGACGGAAGGCAGGGTAAGAATCGGCATGTCATCGGGATTTATGTCACCCGTTACCTTCAGTGTCTCCACATACATATCTTCGACGGGGGACGAAAAGATTTCATCCTCGTATGCGGGGTTGTACCTTACACTCCTTCCGTCTCCGGACCATGCTCTGACGATATATGACGGGACATAATTGAATCTGTACTCATCTCTTTTCATCTTCCTTTCTACCTCGTTTCTCCGGCCTAGCGTAACACAGAGAGAATGAGCTTTTCCATCTCCTTTTCACCTTTGTCGCCTCTCTCTATAGAACAGAAGCCCCTTCTTCTGTACGATATGTCCCATGGACGATTGGAAAGACCTCTTCTCTCCGACAATACTCAAGAGAGGGCTCGACCTCTACAGATACGGTTCCGTCGGAGAAGTAACGGAAGACAGATACAACAGCTACGGAGCGACAGTCGAAGGTGACGACGGCTACTATGTCTCGCTGACTCTCAGGGACGGAAAAGTCCTGGAGCCCTCATGCACCTGCGCCTACGCTCAGAACGCAGTCTATTGCAAGCACCTTGCGGCCGTACTCTACAAGATAGACGCAGAAAGCGGGAAGAAGATCTTTCCTGAGGGGGACCTCGGAAAGAAACCGAAAGCCGGAATTCAATGGAAAAAACTCGAATTCGAAGACGACGGCAGGCCCCACTACCTCTCATTCGGTTCCTCGCTGGAGACGTACAAACTCTCGAGAGAGACCTACCGCAAGGCGGAAGAGATCCTCGAAAAAGAAAATCTCATCAGAAGGGAGATTGAAATCACGGAAGAAGGCGGTGAGAAATATCTCAAGTACAAGAGCAAAGTCAACGACGAAAACGGAAAATGGGCCTCACTCAACATTCTTCTGGGACGCAGCGGCATAAAGAGCATCACCTGCTGGGATAATAACAGATTCAGTTATTATTCACCCGATGAACACGAATACCTGACGGCTCAATGCCGCAGTGAAAAACCGGGCAAAGACGGAAAGATCGAGCTCTGCGTCCATAAAACAGCTGCCCTTCTCGACCTTTTTGAATACCTCAGGGATAACAGGGACATCATCGATTATTCCGACAAAGCGGCGGAGAAGCTCATGAGCTCGTTCAGGAAAGAAAAGAAAGAGAGCACTCAGACGGAGGAAGAGGAAGCGCAGAGCCATGCCGTGACGGACATAGAGGCGTCAATCAGCGGAGAAGAGATGACGCTGAGGATAACGAATGACGAAGGGAAATACTACGTTGTCCGCGATACGGAGAAGCTCTGCTATGCATACAACACAAGAGACACCTATTCCCTCGGTAAAAACTGCTCTGTCGACTTCAGCTCCGCCGTGCTGACTCCCCGTGCTGAGAAGATCATGGAGCTGTTGAAGGTCGATGAGCTCGAAAACATCTTCGGAAGGGAATATGTCTACAGCCGCAAAAACGCCAGGGAGAAATCCGTCATCCGCTATACGGACTATCTCGACGAATTCTACACTCTGATGAAGGATACACAGATTCTCTACGAGAAGACTCCCCTTCTGGGATTCAGAGAAAAAGAGCCCTCGTTCAACATGAAGATAGACGAGCTCAAAGACAACGGGAGGACGGTCGGAATAACAGTCAGCGGCAGCATCTCCGGAAAATACAGGAGCCGGAAATACCTCTACTGGTTCCAGGACGGGTACCTCAACAGAACTGCGCTCAGGAAACTCGGCTCGGCATCGGCCGTTGCCGGGATAGCATCCGCCGACGGAACATTCTCCTTCAATGTAGGAATGAACCTCATCGAAAACTTCTATCAGAGGGTGCTTCCCGACCTCAGACGCTTCGGAAAGATTGAGGACAATGCCATCGACGCCCTCGAATGCATCGTGGAGGAGCCTCCGACAAGCGTCTTCTATGTCGATATCGACAAGTATGAGGGAAAAATAATATGTCAGCCTGTCCTCAGATACGAGGGCAGGGAGGTCCACATCCTTCCGAAAACAGGATGGCAATCATTCATACAGGACAAGAACCCCAAATGGAATGCCTTCGAGGACGACGTAAGGGAGAGTCTTGACGAAATATTCAACGGTCCCCTGACAAGCCACGGAGAATGGTCGGTCATGACAGATGACGACTCGGTCTATGAATTCGTGCATTCGGGACTGGAAAAGCTCATGCTCATCGGGGAGGTACACGTCACCGACGATGTAAGAAGGATAGTATTGAAGAAGATGCCCCGCGTGAAGGGCATGATCGACATCGACGAAAAGGATGACAGCATTCTCAACTTCACGCTCGACCTCCAGGGCCTTACGGTGGAGGAGCTTGTCGCTATTCTCAACTCATACCGGGATAAAAAGAAATACTACCGCCTCAAAAACGGAGACTTCATATCACTCAATGACGTCAATCTCGATTCACTTTCCGCCCTCTTCATGGATTCGGGACTTCCCGTGAAGGATATCAAGGACGGAAAGATGCACCTTCCCCTCTACCGCGCCCTCTACCTCGATCAGATACTC
>CAVFZO010000081.1:0-9302 GCA_963626925.1 Clostridium sp. AM49-4BH | reverse complement strand
GGTACCTCGACGATAAACTTCTCGAGGGAGAGACGGCTTCGAGCTGTTCTTTCAATGCTCCCGAGAAACGGACATACCACATCATGTGTCTCGTCTTCAATTCAAAGCTTGTAAATTCTTATGAACAAACCGTTACAGGGGGAGGAACCACCTGATGGGAAAAGAGAATTTAAATAGAAAAAACTAATAAGGAAGGAAAGAAAATGAGAAAAACTATCAGTGTGTTACTAATTGTCTTAGTCGGATTGATGATGTTTACAGCATGTAATCCCGAATCTTCGATTTCTGATGCACTTGTCAAGGTCAGACTGGTAGACGGTAATTCCAGAGCCCTCTCTGCAAGCCTGAACTTCGATGTAAACAAGGTTAAGAGATGGGAATACTCAGCTGTCAAGGCTGATAACGGTCTCAAGACCGGAGAGACAAAAGACACCGACGGAAAAGTCATCACAGATGTGCTTGATGAGAACAAGCAGACGGCAGCCCTCTCTCAGGGTGCATGGAATTTCTATCTCTACGGATATGATGCAGCAGAGAACGGTAATCTGATCTGCAAGGGCTCCGCACTGGATGTTCTTATCACATCGGAGAGCAGCACTGTGTCTATCACAGTCAATCCTCTTCAGGAAGAGACAGGTGTAATCGCCATTGACAACAACATCGTCATCGTTGACAAGAACGGCAAAGCTTATGATAAGGGTGAGGGCACTGACGAATACACAAAGACTATCACGGTCACCAAGTTCAGCGACTCTACTGTCGTAACAGAAGATACAACTCAGTCAACCGAAGGATACACAACATATTCAGTGGATTCAGGAACATACAAAGTTGTCGTAACTTACACTGCAACCCATAAAGGAACAACATACACAGCAGCAACAGCTACCAAGTACGTCAACGTCTATGATCACCTCACGACAAAGGTCAGCGGTACGATAACAGAGTCCGAGCAGGCTGCTACTATCAACGCAGAAGGCAGCTTCGAAGGCACTGCAACTGTAAATGCTACATTCGCAACTATGACGGTGGACACACAGAGCGTAACAGCAAACAGTGAAGCAACTACTCTTACATTTGACTATACTCCAGTCGGAAAGAAGGGAACTGAAGCATCCGGAACAGATAATCTCGAGTCGACATTTGTCTTCCCCGCAGGATCACTGAAGAAGACATCTGAAGATGCAACAGTTTCTATCGAATACAAGACAGCTTCTGCTGGAACTGCAGCTAAGACTTATGAGATCACCGATGCAACAGGTGCAGTCGTCGCAGCAGTCGACATCACGGCAAACGGTTTCGACAGTACAAACCTGAAGGGTAGTAACGGCTCTTATCCTGTTCTTACGACATTCATCGGCAAGGACCTCGGCACTTCCTTCGATAAAACAGATTCAGATACTTCCAATGACACAGTTTCACTTGGTATTCAATACTATGGAGACTTTGTCGAATCTGACGCAGATAAAGCTGAGCTTCTTGCTTACGACAGCGGGACAGGCTATCTGAAGTACAGCCCCAAGCATTTCAGCACATATGTTATCTTCTCGAACAAATATGCTTTAACCGACGATAACGGCGCTATGTATGAAACACTTGCAGATGCAGTTGAAAAGGCAGCTGACGGTGCAACAATTACGCTTTGGAAGGATGTCGATATCACAACTGCTTTCATCGAATTGAGCAAGAATCTTACAGTCGATTTGAACAGCAGAACGATAAAAGTATCAACAGAAGTCACTAGCGGAGCAGCCGGCCTCTTTAAATTGAATAGCGGGGCAAATCTGACTGTAAGGAACGGATTCATTACTACTGACTCGACATATGGTAATTTCCAGGCATTCAGAGTTCCAGACAATGCTGAAAGAGTTACGCTGGATGTCAGTGATGTGGCCATTACTGCTCCTAACGGTATTGTTGTAAGACAAGGGGTAAGCTATGTTGACATTACTGTAAGAGACTCGATTATTAATTACTCGGTTTATGGTATAGCAACTAATGCTTCAGCTCCTTCAGATAAGGGCAATGTGAATTTCACAATCAGAGGAACTGTTATTAAACTCAAGAGTGACGACTGTAATGACTCCACAGGTATTCTCTTGAATGTTCCGACTGAAGTAACGATAGTTGATTCCGCAATCTCCGGTGGAAGGCAGGGGGCAATCCTCCGTGGCGGTACATATACCATCTCCGGTTCTGCTTTTGAATATAAATTCAATAATGAAGAAAACAAGACAAAAGAAAACGTAGACTGGGGATCCGGAAACGCTGTTCCTAATGCTGCAATCGTAATCGGTAACAGGGGAACGGGTGCTTATAAATATTCGACAACGGTAACATTTGAAGGAACAAATAAGCTCACTGCTTCTGAAAACGGCAACCAGCTTTATGTCTATCAGGCAAGTACTGATTATCCTGTTAAAGTTTCTGGTGATATCAACGGGGACTGGACTGTCAACGAGAATATCAACGGTGCTGAGTATCCACTTGCGAAGATTGAAAACACATATTATTCAACACTCTGTTCTGCTGTGAATGCAGCAAAGTCGGGTGAAACTGTCACTCTCCTCTGTGATGCTTCCGGCAGTGGTCTTGAGAGTAAAGATGCGTCTGGTGATGCTATAGGTGCAAGAGGTGATATTACAATCGACTTTGGCGGACACACATACACAGTGACTAATACTTCAGTTGGTTCAACAGGTACTGAAACACAGGCAATGCATTGGGGACGATCCATTAAATCTATCACGATGAAGAATGGCAAGCTCACAACTAAACAGTTCGGTACTCTGAGGATGGGTATGCAGAATTATGTTGATTTTACTGCAGAAAAGATGACATTCGATATGTCTAATGTGGACGTCGTAAAATTTGGCGCGAATGAATTCAGCGGGAATTATGCAATATATAACGGCAAAGAGGTTGCTATCTTCAACAATAACAAAGGCGATATGAAGTTGACAAATTGCACTGTAACACTCCCTGAAAGCAGTGAAATGGGTATGTCTGCTGATGGTGGCAGTGTCACACTGACTGAAACTACTGTGAACGGTGCTGTTAATATGCAGGATTCTACAAGTAAGCTTATCAAAGACTCTGCATCCAAGATTACAAAGGATGTTATCGCATATTTCAGTGATACTTATGATGTTGTAGAAACAACTGCGGATAGCTCTACAACTTACAGCCTTAAAGCAAAATCATCAACTTAAAACTAAGGCTTCTACTTCTCCCTCGGGAGAGGTAGAAGGTGTCTGTCGAAAGATAGAACAATGGTGTCAGCTGCCTTTTGGTAGTTTGCATAGATTTTTAACTATTTTTCCCATGCTCCCTCCGGTGTTTTCTGGGGGGAGCATCTCTGTCAGAGTGAGCTGATTGGGATGTCGTGACGATTATGACTGTTTCTTTCGTTATTTTTATTTGGGTCTACTTTTCGAATTTGTTTGCGTTTTCAATCTTCAGGACCGATAATTGATTCAAAGGAGTGGAGAGTTGAACGAGCCGGCTTTGGCCCATGAAAGAGAATTCAACGTCCCGCCCGAGACTGTGGTATCTGTACCGCAGCCGACGACGCTTGTGGGATGCTTTTCCGAATACATAAAAGGATGGAGCCTCATCTGCAATACTGCAGACGGCATAACTCTTACACTCTCGAAGCGTGAAGATACTGTTGTCAGGGTTATCAATACAGCCAAGCAGGACAAGAAGAAATTCCTTACTACTAACATACGTTACCGCCGTGAAGACAAGTGGGCGAATGCCGTGAAGAGCGTGTACCTCGCACTCGAGAGAGAGGGCGTGAAGGCGCCGGGTATCAACCTGCTCTTGTCCGGGCAGGGATGCGTGAGCGGGGGCGACGGCCTTTTCAGTCAGATATACGTAGGGCTCATCGTCGCACTCGATTCTCTTCTCTCCCTCGGTTATTCAAGGGATAAGATTTTCGAAACTGCTTTAAGTGCAGCCTCCCTTTCTTCTCCTCAAGACACCGCCCGCATTCGTGATATCTGGGTGCTGACGTACGGTGAGAAGGACCATGTCTACCTCTACGACGGAAAGACCGGGAAGGTGAAGGGGGCTGAATATAGAATCTCTCCCGAAGAGAGCTATATCTTCGATTCCTCTCTCCCGTATTCGGTTCTTACCCCCGAGTATGACGAGTTCAGGGAGAATCTTCCCGGCCTTGTATCAACAGTGACGGCAAAGCTTCCGAAAGGGATTGAACTGCGATCTCTCGGAGAGAAGGACGTCAGATATTATTCCTCCGGTCTCATTGACTACGAGAAGCGCTGCCTTGTATTCCTTATCCTCTCGAGTGAATACGCAAGGAAGGCATTCGAATGCATTGAAAGAGGCGAGGGAACGGCCCTCGGGCGCATTCTGTCACAGGCTCAGCGCTCGATGGTGATGAACGCCGAACTTACATGCCCCGAACTGGACTGGATCTTCCGACGCTGCCGGGAGAGCAAGTCTGTCATAGGCATGGCCTCCATATCTATCGGGACGGCGGGGTCGTTCTTATGCATTGTTGACCAAAAGAGCGCCTTTCCCGATAATCAGAAGGTGGAGGAGTACGAGCGTATCTTCGGTTTCCACCCGAAGAGGCTGCCTTTTATTCCTTACTCTTCCGCTGAAGTAATCGGGTGACACATGCAGATATTACTGACTAATGATGACGGATACCTCGCTGAGGGAATCAATGTCCTTGAAAGTGTATTGAAAAGACACGGCCACACTGTCTGTGTGGTTGCTCCGCACACACAGCAGAGTGCGAAGAGCCACTCGATGAGCGTCCACGGCAGCATGACCGTATGGCGCCATGATGATATGCACTTCTCGCTCGAGGGAACTCCCTCGGACTGTGTAATATTCCCCATACGCGCAGGCTTCCTTCCCATCGTTCCCGATGCCGTCATCAGCGGTATCAACCACGGCTATAATCTCTCGAGTGACACCATCTACTCCGGTACCTGCGGGGCTGCGAGGCAGGGTGCCATGTATCATATTCCCTCAATTGCAATATCTGCTGAGAAGGAGAAGGGGGGCGTGTATGACTTCGAGAGTGCAGCGGAGTACCTTTCGTCCCACCTAGAGTCCTTTATTCCTGTCCTCGACGGGGAATCGTTTCTGAACCTCAACTTCCCCCCTCACTGGAACGGGGAGGTAAGAAAGGCAGGACTGGGATGTATCAGCTACTACGACAGATACACCTGCTCTGACGACGGGAAGAAGATTGTCCTCGAAGGCGACGGCTACGGCCTCGAGTTCAAAGATATCGAGACATGCTATCCCGGAGACAGGGCGCTTGCAGAGAAAGGCTATGCTACTGCAACTGTAATCTCCGTTCATCCCGTATCGGACGGGGAGAGGATGGAGAGGCTCACCCTCTGATTCCCTATTTCATAGGAGATACAAATCCGCTATAATACCATCAGCCCTGAGAGGGGAGTTTGTCGCGTTTAACCTTGACGCGTCTTCTTCCGATAATTACCTTAAGGGCAGAAGGAATACATATATGGGTAGAATTGTCTATCTCGACAACAATGCCACAACCGAGATGGCTTCGGAAGTGAAGGCCGTCATGGAGGAGAACGCCGGTCTTTACGGCAACGCCTCCAGCATGCACTCTCTCGGGCGCTCTTCGATGAGCGGAATAACCTGGGCGCGTGAAATGGTTGCTGCATTGATAAATTCGGATCCCGGAGAGGTTTATTTCAACTCCGGCGCCTCGGAATCGAACAATACGGTCTTCAATATCTTCAGAGACCGTATCGACAGCGGAAACAGGAGGAACCGTATTCTCCTCTCCACTGTCGAACATCCCTCCTCGATTGAGACGGCAAAGTATCTTATCGCGAAGGGATACAATGTCCAGTTCGTTCCCGTCAATCACACCGGTGAGCTCGATATGCCGGCTCTCGAGAAGATGATGGGCGAGGATGTCGCACTTGTTTCCGTAATGACGGGAAACAACGAAAGCGGAGTCATCCAGCCTGTGAAGGAGGCCTCTGAGTGCGCCCACAGGTGGGGAGCATACTTCCACACCGATGCCACACAGGCTATCGGAAAGATAAAGGTCGACGTCAGGGATATAGGCGCTGATTATCTTTCGCTCTCGGGTCACAAGTTCTACGGCCCGAAGGGAATCGGAGTGCTCTACGTAAAGACGGGCGTTCCCGTTACGCCTTTCGTTCACGGCGGACACCAGGAGAAGGGCCTCAGGGCGGGTACCTACAACAACCAGGCAATCATAGGACTGGGAAAGGCTGCAGAGCTTGCACGCCTCAACCTCGACGAGGAACACGATAAGCTCTGGACTCTCAGGGAGGCCCTGAGAAAGGGAATCGAGGAGAAGATTCCGCACGTCGTCGTCAACGGAACTAACGACCCGGAGAAGTGTCTTCCGGGAACACTCAACGTATCATTCCCGTCGGCCGAGGGGGAGAGCATTCTTCTCTATCTCGACCTCGAGGGAATCGAAGTATCGACCGGGAGCGCATGTGCATCGGGATCTCTTGAACCCAGTTACGTGCTTCTTGCTTCCGGACTCGATGTCGAGCTTGCACACGGCTCGATACGCTTCTCGTTCGGACGCTACAACACCATGGAGGATGTGGAGTACACACTCGAGAAGCTTCCTCCGATTATCGAAAGAGTGCGCAGCATGAGCACAAGGAAGGACTGACACAATGGCATCAAGTTTCATGACACAATGGGTATATACAGATATAGTCAAGGATCACTTCATGAACCCCAGAAACCTCTGGAAGGAGGGCGACGAGTTCGTCCCCGACGGAGTGGGGGAGGTGGGCTCCCTCGCCTGCGGCGACCAGATGAGAGTCGGCATCAAGGTGAAGGACAACAGAATCAGCGATATAAGGTGGCTTACATACGGCTGTGCAAGCGCAATCGCATCGACATCCATGATGAGCGAGATGGCACTGGGAATGACCCTCGAGGAGGCTTATAAGCTCACTCCCAAGGCTATCATGGACAAGCTCGGAGGACTTCCGGAGCACAAGTTCCACTGCTCGGTTCTCGGTGACAAGGCACTCAGAGCCGCCATTGACAACTACCTTGAGACAAATAATCTTCCCAACCCCTACAAGAACAGGGTTGCAACGATTATATGCGAATGCAAGGGTGTGACGGATCAGATGATCGAGGATCTCGTCAGGGATGACAAGGTCCGTAATCTCGAGGATCTCCAGAAGCTTACCGGAGCCGGAACGGGCTGCGGCAAGTGCATCGAAAAGCTGAAGGCTCAGATTGAAGAGTCCATGCATATACTGGGTAAGACAAAGTGAGCAGCAGCTACTATAAAGATACTGTCAAGGACGCCCTTTTCCCTAAAAAGAAGGGCGTCATCGCCAAAAGCAACAAGTTCATCAAGCCGATAATGCCCCAGGAGATGAGCGCAAAGGACATACGGGCTCTCAGACTCTCCCTGCACTTGTCGACATCTCTCTTTGCTTCTGTCTTCAATGTGTCGGGTAAGACAGTCGAAGCGTGGGAGAGCGGCGTAAACACACCCTCCGGCTCGTCGCTTCGTCTTATGCGCATGATAGAGAAAAGCCCCGACATTCTCTTCGAAGCCGGGGTTTTAGAGGACAGGACGGCCTTACGATAAGAGGAAGGCCGATCCTCCGATGAATTCCCTGAGTACGCTCTCGGGCGGTACAAGCTCGGGAGATATCGGGTTGACGAGTTCAAGAAAGGCCATGAGACGTCTCGCCGTCGTATATGCCATGCCGTCTTCGAGCTTCACGGAGCGCAGAAGAGGCATTGCATAGGAATAGAGTACTCCCAGTTCATACTCAAGTGCGGTGTTTATCATCATGTCCGCATTGTTCTGGTAGGGGAAGAGAAGGTTCTTCTCCTCCTCTTCGATCTCCTCCCACTGATTTATTATCTCGCTGGGTTTCACATCCCTCAGTCTGCACTCCTTCACAATACGTCTCAGGAGCCTGTTGTCTCTTGTCGAGATGTTGGAGTATGTGTCGAGATTGAGCTGCGTGAGAGCGGAGACGAATATCCTGTAGATTTCGTTCTCATCCAGTCCGGGGATGAGATGCTCGTTGAGTGTCTGCACGCCTTCGATGACGAGAATGGAGTTGTCGTCCATCTTTGCCGTAAGCGTCCTGAAGAGGCGCTTCTTGTCGCTCTCCGAGGATGTGAGTGCCACCTCTTCGCCGTTAAGGAGGGCCCTTACTTCCTTCTGCAGGAGAGGTGTGTCGACATAGCTCTTTCCGCTCTCGTCCCTCTTACGGTAATCGTCGAGGCTGAGCATGACAGGGGAGAAGCCCTGGATTTTGAGTTCTGCGCAGAGCTTGAGGCCGTTTGTCTTCTTGCCCGAGCATGCCGGCCCGGATATGAATACTATCCTGACAGAGCCTTTCCTTCTTATATCCTCGGCAGCGCGGTAGAGAGAGCGGCGCTGTAGCGTCTCCGAAAGTACTATGACCTCCCGTATCTTGCCCTCGGCCTCCTTGAGGTTCAAGGACCCCAGACTGTCTACATCGAGAATCCTCGCCTTCGCCCTCGTCTCCTCGAAGACTCTGAAGAGGAGGGGATTGTCCTGGAAATCCATCATCTCCTTCATCTTCCTTGACTGCGGATAGCGCAGAAGCATTCCTTCCCCGTATTCCATCAGGTCCCATACGGAGAGGAGGGAGATCGATGAGATCAGAGGCTCGTAGTATACCGAGCGGCACTCTCCGAGTCTGTTGAACATATATGCACCGTCGTTACGGGACTCGAGGAGCTTCTCGGTCTCCACAAGGCCGCGGCTTTTCACGTAGTCGAGAGCCTGGACTGCGCTCAGGCTTTCGATGTCGATGACCATGTCTTCATCGACAGCCTCCTTCATGACGCTCTTGAGCTTTTCGATGTCGCTCTTGCCCTTGTCGCGGAAATAGAAGTAGTAGCCGTCTCCGAGGGAGTGTCCCGATATAAGGGTACGGTCGGGATAGACGACGGAAGCTGCGTATGAGAGAAGAAAGCAGAGAGTGCGCCTGTAGACGCTGCGTCCTGTCTTGCTGTTGAGATAGACGAGGTCTATCACCGAATTCTCCTCGATTTCAGACTGCAGTGACTTCAGCACTCCGTTGACGACTGCCGCCACAGGGGGATTATCGAAATACTTTATCTTCTTCTGCCTCCCGAGGAGGTACGATATCTTCATGGAGGATTTCTCCATGAAAGTGTCTGTCTTTACGCCGTTGAATAGGATTGTGTTCTTTTCCATGACTCAAGTATAAGACGGAAAATGAAAATAACATACATCGAAATGCATACAGTATGAT
>CAVFZO010000080.1:0-9578 GCA_963626925.1 Clostridium sp. AM49-4BH | reverse complement strand
TTTTATTGAACACATCCCCGGAGAAGACTCTGATTTCATAGAACTTGATCTTGCCGGTACTCTTTTCGAGATAGCTGCAGAACTCGATGTATTTTCTGTCTTCTCTGTAGGTGATGTTGTATCCCTGGTGAGGCATGGCATTTGCGACCTCTGTCACATCCTCCACATACCTTGCAAATCCGGCAGTCAGAAAGTTGTATTCCACAAGCTCCGCTACAAAAACAAGCTCATCCTCTCCGTTGAAGTTGAGAATGTTCTCTCCCGAGAAGAACCTCGTTCTGTAACCGTCATAGACATTGCTGACTTCTCCGATACTGCCATATACTTCGGAGAGCGACGTCTTGAGCGATGGCTCCTTGTTCTCATCAACAGTTTCTTTCTCCGGTTCTATAGCACAGGAGCAGAAACAGACAAGAGCCAGTAATACCACTAAGATTCCAAATACTTTTCTCATATATTTCTCCTCTTCAATGATACAACACCTTCGATACCGCGCAACGAGAAATTCACGCTCTAAACAGACAACCATAAGGATGAGAGAGAAAGCAGGAATGCTGGCTCAAATCAGATAGGATTCCGCTCTGACTTCTGCAGCGTCTTCTCCAAGGAGTACCGCAGCCTTCGACGCCGTGATGAGTTCGTCAGAAAGAGCACGGAAAACAAGAGAGGAGAAACGGAGACTCTCTTCTTTCGGCCAGTAT
Source organism: Clostridium sp. AM49-4BH (assembly GCA_963626925.1). Taxonomy (GTDB): domain Bacteria; phylum Spirochaetota; class Spirochaetia; order Sphaerochaetales; family Sphaerochaetaceae; genus Ornithospirochaeta. The sequence goes on along the minus strand of CAVFZO010000080.1, from coordinate 8,877 downwards.
GACTCTTCAACCATCGCCTTGAACCGGGGATCGGTATTCTTCTTTACGCAGAAGGACCTGTACCTGGACTCGGTTATTATCCCGCATTCCTTTGCCTTGTAGACAAGCGCATCACATGAGATGCCGTACCTCAGCTGAAGAGCCTTCATCTCCTGATAGGACAGGCTCGTGCGGGAGAAGCCGAGAATGGAGGTGAACACGTTCTGCGGGAGCAGAAGCTCTGAGGCAAAAAGATGACACAGTTCCTCCTCTTCCTTCTCCGGGACCGAAGAATCGAAGTTGAGTGCAAGATGTCCCAGTTCATGGCAGGCCGTGAATCTCTTTCTTTCAGGAGAATGACTGCTGTTCAGAACAACGACATGGCTGGTGTTGTTGACGACGGCACTTACGCCGGCGAAAGAGGAAGGAGCATCGATTTCCATCACCTTGATTCCCTTCTCTTCAAGAAGCCCTATGATACTGACAATCCCGTCAAGGCCGAGATTCCATGCTGTTCTGACGGCAGAAGCGGCCTTTCTTACATCATCCCAGGTCGAAATGACATCAGTTACAGGAGAGACGAAGAAAACCGGCGCATTGCATATTTCCTCTATCGAGAGGTATCTTTCCGTCATGTCGGATATCCTGCTCTTCAGTGCATTCTCCTCCCTGAGTGACATTCTGCTCCCTGATGCACGGAACCTGATTGAATCAATCCCGACAGTGAAGGGCCTGAAGAAATAGTCGACAGGCATTTCAAGTGCCCTGGATAGAGCCAGGACGACGGAGCTCGACGGCGCAATCATTTCCCGCTCCAGTTTCGATATCGTCATCTTCGATACGGAGTTTCCCATCCTTGAGACAAGACCATCCATCGAATACCCCTTCATGACACGTGCATTCTTCAGTCTCCTGGCAAAGATTTCATTGGTTTTCATCGTCATCCTCTCACGTTTACAAAATTGACAGATAATACTCATTTTGCAAACCACACGACCCCACACTGTGGAAAGAAAAAAACAAGCCTTCTCTGCAGCTCTCTCCAGAAGTAACTGATGGAGAGCAGAGCATGGATATACGGGCTTGATAACACAAAATCCGACGCGGAAAAGAACTCAGCAATGGTGGATAACCAATAGTGCAACAAATGTAAACCCGAAATGTCTTTCAGCCTTTTCCCTTAAAAAGAGGCCCGAAATAAGGGGAAAGCCTGTTGAGTAAGGGAAAAATCCCTTAAATCCATCCCCCAAATAAGGGAAAAACCGATGAATTAAAAACACATTTTTATCGCCAGAAAAAGGAGATTATAAATATTTCCTTAAAATACAACAAATTACGACAGTGCGCAATATAACAAACAGCAAAAAAGCCCATTATGCGCACGTTTAAAAATAGTAAAAAACACGATTATGCGCAGGTATAAAGCTTAAATGACACTCCTCTGCCATCTTCTACGATTTCCTTCCGAGTCCGTATTATTCCTTAGTGGAGGCATGGAAAACAGGAACAGGAGCCGGTATCTCCCGTACGTCGATGGAGCTTGCAAAATCTTTCGTGCCGTCGACGCCGGAGAGAAAAAGCCTGCTGTCTTCTCTTTCAGAGGATATTCCTGATTACATCCTCAAGGTACGCGCTGAAAGCCGGAGCGGCTTCTGCGGCAACGGAGTCGACTTCGCTGCCGTCGTTGTCTCCGTCCGTCATGCCTGTCGCCCAGTTCGTGATGAGTGCCAGGCCGAAGAGCTTCATGCCCGAATGTGCGGCTGTCAGCGCTTCGGTGACCGTGCTCATCCCCACGCAGTCTGCGCCGAGGATGCGGGCAGCCCTTATTTCGGATGCTGTCTCGAACTGAGGCCCGGGGAAGAACATATATACGCCTTCGTGTACCTTTATATCTGCATTCTCTGCAAGCTCGAGAGCCTTATTTCTTATCGAAGAGGTATACATATCTGATACGCTGAAGAACCTGGGCCCCAGTTCCGGGATATTCGGACCCCGCATCGGAGATCCGCCGTATAGCTTGATATGGTCCTTTATGATCATTGCATCGCCGGGGTGGATATCGGGATTGCATGAGCCTGCGGCGTTGGTAAGGATGAGTGTCGGGATTCCCAGTACATGCATTACATGGACCGGAATATTGAGTTCCTCCATCGAGTAGCCCTCGTAGAAGTGGAAACGTCCGTTCATGCATAGGCAGTACTTGTTTCCGATCCAGCCGGCGGCTATCTCACCTTTGTGCGAGGGATTGGTGGTCAGTGGGAAGTGCGGGATATCACAATAGGGAATTCTGACGGCCCCTTCAAGCCTTCCGGCAAAGGGGGCGCACCCCGTTCCGAGTATGACTGCCGTATCGGGAACGCGCCCGATACGCTCTCTGATGTAAGATGCTGCTTCCGTGTATATTGAATATGGATGACCTTCTACCATCTTTCTGCCTCTCCCGGATTGTAACACAGAAAAGAGGAGTATGGACAACTCCGGATATGAAGAGTAGAATCCTCCTATCTGCGGTCTCCCTTCTGTATTGTGCTAAGGCTTTTGCCGAATTCACGAATGTACAGTTTTTTTACGGGGACCGGTTTTCACAAGGAACAGTGCTATGGAGAGACAGGACGGGAATCTGGCATTCATGCTGAGGTACGAGAACATCGCATGGTACGACGACGGATGCGTCAGGATACTCGACAGACGCTGCTACCCGGCTCGTGTGCACTTCGTCGAATGCAGAAGGCACGAGGAAGTGAGAGACTCCATCCGTGATATGGTGACGCAGAGCGCAGGTCCCTACACCGCAGCACCGATGGGAATGGCCCTCGCCGCATGGGAATGCAGAAATAAAACGGAGAAGGAGCAGATCGAGTACCTCAGAGAGGCGTCAGAGTGCATTGCCTCCGCCCGTCCCACAACGAAGAGCCGTATACTGCAGCTGACAGAGAGTGCCGCCGAAGCCGCCGTCATTGCCCTCCAAAACGGAGAGAGGGCAGATTATGCGATAAGGGATTATACAATAGAAGCGAACAACCTCCGTTACAGCAAGATAGACACGATGAGCAGATACCTTGTTGAAAAGTTTCCCGAGGGCGGTACTGTAATGACGCAGTGCTTCGGTGAAACGATTGTGGGGATGATGCTCCGGGGGTGCCGGAGGACGGGAAAGACCGTCAGGCTCTTCTGCCCCGAGACGAGGCCATTCTTTCAGGGTGCGCGTCTTACAGCGACGGTGTGTTATGAAATGGGCTTCGACACAACCGTAATCACTGACAACATGCCGGCGTATGTAATGGCGAACGAAGGCGTGGATGTCTTCACATGCGCAGCGGACGCAATCACGCTTGACGGCTATGTATTCAACAAGGTCGGAACGAGCCAGATAGCTCTCTGTGCCCGTTACTACGGTGTTCCCGTCTATGTGACGGGAGCTCCCGATATCGGTCATCCGACACACGAGAGCGTCACAATCGAGATGAGAAATCCCGACGAAACGCTGTACGCAATGGGCGTAAGGACTGCCGCAGAGGGAGTCAAAGGCTACTACCCCGCTTTCGACATGACACCTCCCGATCTCGTTACGGGAATCGTCACCGAGAAGGGAATCTTCAAACCTGAGAGGGTAAAGGACTACTTCAGGCTCGGAGGAAGCGGCGAATACTCATACAGGGTGAAGGCGTGAGAATCACTCGCCTTCGTATTTGATTACTGAGAATACAGGATAGTCCTTGAGAACATCCCTGCCCTTTAGATCGACAAGTTCCATCAAGAAGAGAACTCCTGCGACCTTTCCGCCAAGTCTCTCCACAAGGTGGCATGCAGCCTTCATGGTGCCTCCCGTTGCGATGATGTCGTCGATGAGGACAACCCTGTCGCCGGGGTGTATGGCTGTCTTGTCGATTTCGATTGTGGCCGAGCCGTATTCGAGGTCGTAAGACTCCTCGATGGTCTCACAGGGGAGCTTTCCCTTCTTCCTTACGGGAAGGAATGCCTTATGGAGATTGTAAGCAAGAGGCATGCCGATGATGAATCCCCTCGATTCGATTCCCCCGATGATATTGAAGTCAAGGTCCTTTATGCAGTCCCCGAGGGAGTCGATGACGAGTCTGAGTCCCTCGGGATCATTGAGTGCCTTTGTCATATCACGGAAAATGATTCCCTTTTTCGGGAAATCGGGGACGCTTCTCATATATTCTTCGATGCTCTTCATTGCTACCTCTGTATCTTTGAAAGTCTTGAACGGGTTTAATATATCAGCAGAGGCGATTATTTGCTACATAAAAGAAGACAATCCAAGACAACTTTTTCGAGTATCTTCCGTCGACTCTGAGCACCGCATAAGACTGTTCCATTCTCTTCCTCCTTCCCCGAGATAAACCTCTACCCTCTTTTTAGGCTGATGACGGACACTTATCAAGAACCGGGGTTATATGCACACGAGAGGCAGTCTTCAGTTATACTTATCTCGGAGGAAAAGAATGAAGATTGTCGTACTCGACGGATATGCAGAAAACCCGGGAGACCTTTCCTGGGAGAGGATAGAGAAGCTGGGGGATGTCACCATATATGACAGGACGGAGAACAATGACGAGGAGATAATCTCCCGCCTCTCGGGCGCAGATATCGCCGTCACAAACAAAACCCCGATAACAAGGCATGTAATCGACGCACTTCCCCATCTGAAGTTCATCTCAGTTCTCGCCACCGGCTACAACGTTGTCGATACCGGTTATGCCCGGAAGAAGGGAATCGCAGTATCGAATGTGCCGTCGTACGGAACGGACAGCGTGGCACAGAGTGCAATAGCGCTGCTTCTCGAGCTCTGCCACCACACAGGACATCACTCTGACGAGGTACATAAGGGACGCTGGGAGAAGAGCAGCGACTGGTGCTTCTGGGACTACCCTCTCATCGAGCTCAGCAGAAAGACCATGGGAATCATAGGCTTCGGACGCATCGGACACAGGACTGCAGAGATAGCGAAGGCCCTCAACATGAATGTCATCGTATCATCAAGGACCGTCAGGGATGACGGATGGAAGTACGTCACTGCAGACGAGCTCTACACAGAAAGTGATGTAATCGTCCTCCACACTCTCCTCACTCCGGCGACAAAGGGAATTATAAACAGGGAGACGATAGCGAAGATGAAGGACGGTGTCCTCATCGTCAACAACGCCCGCGGAGATCTCATCGTCGAGGAGGATCTCGCCGAGGCTCTCAAAAGCGGGAAAGTCGGAGGCGCTGCTCTCGATGTTGTCTCCAGAGAGCCGATTGACAGCGGCAATCCCCTTCTCTCTGCTCCGAACTGCATCATAACACCACACCTTTCCTGGGGAGCAAAGGAAGCCAGGGAAAGGATCATGGAGATAACGGCGGCCAACATCAGCGCATTCATAGCCGGAAAGAGCCAGAATGTCGTCAACGACTGAAGAAGGAGACACTCATTTCCTGTCATTTCCGAAGAAAAAGTAATGTTTCGCAATGTTCTTGCAATGTTTTGTAATGTCTGAGCAATGTTATCAAAATGTTACCCGACAATGCCGGATCCGGAAGGAGAGAGAGAAGAAAGTCAGAGAAATATACCCGGATGCAATCAACGAAAACATGCAACACGAATTCAAGGCGGTTCTTAATCCCGACAATCCCGTGAAGTGGGCAAAAACCCTTGTAGCCTATGCCAACGGAGAAGGAGGAACAATGTTTGTCGGAGTCGGGGATGGCGGAGAGGCATTCGGCCTTGACCTCGACAGTATAGACAGCACAAAGAGGCTCATAGCCCTCGTCAACGACAGACATATCTTCCCGCACGTGAAAATCCGTTACTTGATGAGAAGCGTCGACGAAAAAGCCGAACGCTTTGTCCTTGCCGTGCAGATCTCCAGTGCAGAATCCATCGTCAGATACCGTGAGGGGGATTTAAACGAAACAGTATACGTCAAAGGCGACGGCTACTCTTCTCCTGCGACACCGGAGGAGATCATATCTCTTGGAAAAAGGAAGTTCGGAGTCGACAACGAAACAAGTACGACGAAATACAGCGAGGACGGGTGGAAGGAGTATGCTTCTCTTGCAAGGGAGTACCGTGAGGATTCATCCATTCCATCGCTGAAAGAGCTTCAGAACGACGAGATAATCACCCTGGACGGATATGCGAAATCAGGATTTCTGATGTTTGCCGACAACTACAACGGTGATGATTCCCTCGTCTCTATGAGACTCTGGAAGGGGTTGGACAAGACAGGCACGGTACTGGACAGCACAAGGCTGAAGGGATCTCTGGCAAAGGTTTTCGAAGATGCGCTGACATTCATTGAACGCAACACAAAGACAGGCTGGCGGAAGACGGAGAAAGGAGGACGCGAGGAAATCCGTTCGTATCCGAAGGAAGCTGTCCGGGAAGCAGTAGTCAACGCCATTGCACACAGAGACTACTCCATTCAGGGGACACAGATTGACATCGACATTTATGACAATAGGATAGATATTGTTTCTCCGGGGTCATGGCTACTGCCTCGCCCATATGAGGAGTACCCTCTCGGAGAAATCCCCTCGATAAGAAGAAACTCCATCATCTCCGCCGCCCTGGACGAGGCAAACCTCATGGAACGCGGTGGCACAGGATTCCAGACAATAGCCCGATGCTACAGAGAGTGCAGCAGTGACCTGCAGCCGATGGTGATCATCTATCCGGGCTTTCTGAAGCTGACCCTCTTCGACAAGCTGTATAGAGCTCCGGACACAACACTGTATCATGACGAGATGACGGCATCCGAGAAGATTATCCGGATACTGAAAACGGAAGGCAGCAAGCCTGTGAAGGAGCTGCAGGAGGCTACATCTTATAAGAGCAGAAGTCAGTTTCTGAAGGGGGTCATCAATCCCCTCATCTCCTCGGGGGCCATCTATCGTGACGGGAACCTCAAGTCTCCTGCCGTCAGAATTAAACTGAACTGTGGCATCAAGTGAAATCATCCGTCTTATATAATGAATGCAGTCCACCCTGCTCTCTGATACCAAAGAAGAAGTCTGCAGAGGCTGTTCATAGAAGGAGAATACGGAAAAACAATCGTCCTCAATCATGCCACCGAAGAGACTGCATCCCGAAAAATATTAGTTATTGTGGACAAAGCAGTTCATTATAATCAACATCGTCACGTATCCACGTCTGAGCTTCTTAATGAGAGCATCTGTATCCACAGCAATATCCCCTTCCCCGGCCTCAGCGTACAGTATTCTGAATCTTGCCAATTAAAAAGACATAATCTTGCCAAATGAAAAGTTGAAATCCGGCCAAATGAAAAATTGAAATCCGGCCAAATTGATTGTATCCTGTATCTGTTATGAATAAGAAAGGATGACAAATGCATCACGACAGCTACAGACCCAGAATAATTGACACAATTTTGAAAAGATATCTTTCGGCTTTCGGCGCAGTCTATATAGAAGGTGCCAAATATATCGGCAAGACATGGACGGCAGAGAATCAGTCTGCAAGCGGATTCTACCTTGCCGATCCAGCAGGTAATTACCGAAACAGACAGTATGCCGAGATGGATCCGTCTCTTGTACTTCCGGGAGAAAAGCCGAGACTTTTTGACGAATGGCAGGATGTTCCCTCTATCTGGGATGCCGTGCGTTTTGAAGTTGACAGAACATCATTGTGCGGACAATACATCCTCACAGGTTCGGCTACTCCCAACTGGAAGAAGATATCACACAGCGGAGCGGGCAGAATAGCTACGTTGAGGATGCGTCCGATGAGCCTTTACGAGGCTGGCCTTTCAAGCGGAGAAGTTTCCCTTGAAAAACTATGCAGGGGAGATATTCCGAACAAACTGCTTGACGGCGTCTCTCTCGAGAATATCGTAGATTACATTCTTCGCGGCGGCTGGCCGGGGAATATGGGAAAAAGCCTTGAGGAAGCAGTTCTTCTTCCTCAGGATTATATCAAAACAGTACTCAATAAGGACATGTACAGTGTCGATGACGTTCAGAGAGACAAAAACCTTATGGAGATGCTCATGAAGTCTCTGGCAAGGAATGAATCATCGACGGCAACATTGAAGACATTCCAGAGTGATATAAAGGGAATCGGCGGCAGAGAAGTTACGACAGATACGATTTCCTCTTATCTCGATATTCTCGATAAGCTGCTTCTTATAGACAACCTTTCTCCATTTGCCACACGGCTGCGTTCGTCAGTCAGGGTAAGGCAGCAGGTGAAAAGACATTTCGTCGATCCGTCGCTCAGCGCCTCTCTACTCAAGGCAACGCCGGAAAGCCTCATAGAGGACCTTGAAACGCTTGGTCTGTTGTTTGAAGCGTTGTGCGTAAGAGACCTGAAGATATATGCCGAAGCTTTCGGAGCAGAGCTCTATCACTATCTGGATTACAACAATAGAGAAATGGATGCCGTCGTATCATTACCGGACGGAGGATGGTGCGGTTTCGAGATAAAGCTTGGAAGAAACAGAATAGATGAGGGTGCTCGGAATCTCCTGAAGATAAAGAAGGAGATAGAAAAGGAGGGCAGAGAGAAAAGTCCGAAGACGCTGTGTGTAATCTGCGGGCTCGAAGGTGCCGTATACAGACGTCCAGACGGCGTCTATGTCGTTCCTCTCACCGCTTTGAAACCCTGACCTGATCAACTTGGAAGCATATCGGAACACGGGGTGGCGTAACTGCCTGATGTTCCCGGGTTCGACATGAAATTGAATTCAGCTTCTTAAAGTAAACGTCATTTTTATAGGAGTCTCCCAATTTCGAGTACAAAAGTCTCCCAATTTTTAACTGATAATCCTCCCAATTTTCTTGAGCACAAAGAATGCATAGTCTATAATTTTCAGTGATGAAGTACTATGAAAGAATAGCAGACACCATTCTTGATAACATCCTCAAGCTCAGAGG
>CAVFZO010000079.1:0-9848 GCA_963626925.1 Clostridium sp. AM49-4BH | reverse complement strand
AACCGCAAAAGTAGACCCGATGAGGGAGTAGTGGCCGCGTGAAAGAGGCCATAACGGTACGGACAGCCGAGAGGTTGGAAACAGGTAACTGTCACGACTGTTTAGATACCATTTCCATAGGACGACGAAGTCACCGCATGGGAGTGGTAGTTCATCTCTCATATGCACACCGCTATGACAGCGGAAAGGAGAACGTACTCTCCCTTTCTCTCGACGGCACTCTCTTCTTCGACTTCATTCTCGGAGCGGAGACGGCATTCAGAGAAGGAGGTGATTTCACATTCGTACTCAATACGATGAAACAGGCCGCCGTAACGACGGAGGAGTCGGATCACAGAGTCATGATGTACCTCTGTGGAAAGTATTCCTTTTATGACGAAAGCGGCAGCATAATGATGAGCCTTTCGTATGATGTGACGGAGAGACTCGATTTATCTCTCTCGTCACTCCTGGCGCTTGCGGACAGGGAAAGCGGAAGCCTGACTCTCTCCCTCGGCTCCGATGTGTCTCTTGACGACGCCGTTACTCTTTCCTCAAGCGGAAGCTGGATGAGGGACTTTGAAGAGGGGAATAATCTCTATCTTTTCAAGCTTTCCTTCAAAGGCAGCTTCTGAGCATCCCATCTTTTAATCTCACGGATATAGAGAACAAGGCCTATGAGGCCTGCCGTCGTTTCCGAAAGCGGAAATGCCGCCCAGGTTGCCGTGAGTGATATCTTCGAAAGGATATAGAAGAACGGAATAAGGCAGAAGATCTGCCTCGTCAGTGAGAGGAGCGTACTCTTCACAGATAACCCGATTGACTGGAAGAATATGGGGAAGGTGAGCGAGAAGACTGCGCTGATGAATGAGAGCCCGATAATCCTGAATGCGGGGATGCCGACGGAGAGTACGGCTTCGTCATGCGTGAATACCCTCAGCAGAGTTCCCGGGATTACGCAGAAGCAGAACATCCCGATAAGCATGAAAAACGAGGAGACTATCACGGTCATGTTCACACAGCTTTTACACCTTGAGCAGTTCCCTGCCGCCCAGTTGTAGCTGATGACGGGTACGACACATGTCTGGAGAGCCAGAAGCGGAATGAAGAAGAACGACTGGTACTTGTAGTAGAGTCCGAGGACAGTCACAGCGGCGTCGGAGAATGTTGCAAGGATGAGATTGAGGACGATTATGTAGACGCTCATCGTGCACTGACTCATCATCGACGGATAGCCCAGCCTCAGCGTGTTTTTCATAAGGACCTTTATCTCATCCTTCTTCTTCGGCGGCTTTCTGAAGCCCTTCGGACATACCACAAGTGCCGCAACGCACTGTCCCATTACCGTTGCAATGGCTGCTCCGCTGACTCCGAGCTCCGGGAAGGGCCCGATTCCATATATGAGGAGGGGATCGAAGACGATGTTCGTGAGCGCGCCGCTTACCTGTGCCATCATTGGAATCGACATTTCACCCCTGGCCTGCAGAATCTTCGTCCAGTTGCTTTCAAGAAAGAGACCGAATGACCCGATACCCACTATATAACCGTATGTAAGGGAATCCCTGATTACATCCTCACCGTTTGCGGAGAGATGTACATACGGCCTGAGGAAAATGAGAATGAAGAGGGAATAGAGAGCCCAGATTATGAGCTCGAGAAGCATACCCGTTCCTCCGGCCTTCGAAGCCTTGTCATCTTCCTTGAGAGCGTAAAGTCGTGATGTGTAGGTCCCGACCCCCGTTCCGAGTCCGACAGCGAGTGCTGTGATAAGCCACTGCAGCGGGTAGACGACGGATAGTGCTGTGAGTGCGGATGTCGAGTATGCTCCGACGAAGTAGCTGTCCACTATATTGTAGAGAGCCTGGATGAGCTGCGAGAGCATCACAGGCGGCGCCATATGGATAATAAGACGGCTGAGCTTTTCAGTTCCGAATGAAGAAGGAGAGGTATTGTATTTCATAATTTTTTCGGTACGACCCGCATATATAGCACCAAACGGAAAAACAGTGAAGAGCTGTGGTGAAGAGGATGAGAAAGTGGGGTGAAATGAAGAGAAAACGGGACGCGGGGCCGAGATTGACACTTGCCTTTCGCAATATTATCTTAAACGTAGAAAGAGGCGCTGCGAAAGCGGTCAGCTTACTTCAAGCGTTTATTTGTCTCGCTCGTTTCAGACTTCAGGCGGGACTTTTTTATTTTATCCAGAACGGACAGGACCGCTTCCACAGCCTGCAGAACCTCAAACAGGAATTTGAGAATCTCAATTATTTCATTTCAGTCACCTCCTCCCATCCGTCGGATCTGAGGAGATTCAACTCCTCCGCGGATGATGATCCCTGAAGAAGCTGACCGCCGTAACGCACCGAGCGCCTGTCTGGAGCAGAATAACATGGAAGAGAAGGCTTTCCTGTATGTCAAATCCTTGTTTTATATGTAAATCCCTCACCAAAACGGGACAAGACGAAAAGAAAACGGCCCTCACTCGAGAGCCGCCTCACTATGAAGAGAATGATTTCTTATTTGTCATCCTTCTTCTTTTTGTTTGTAGCCTTGTTGAGAATAATGACGACAAGACAGATGATTCCCATGGAGAGAGCCAGAAGGCCCCATGCCAGGAAGCCGAACTTCACAGCCTCTGCGACTGACACAATTTCATTTGATGTTACATGAAAACCGAACATTCAGCGCCTCCTATTATTTGAACATCGAGAGAATCAGGCCGCCTGCGAGGACGGATCCGATCTGACCGGCGACGTTTGCACCGAGTGCGAACGGCAGAAGATGATTCTGCTTGTTAGCTTCCTGACCGACCTTCTGTACAACACGGGACGACATCGGGAATGCCGAGATTCCGGCACCGCCGATAAGCGGGTTCACCTTGTTGTTCTTCGGAAGGAAGATGTTGACTATCTTGATGAAGAATACTCCGCACGCAGTATCGAAGATGAAGGCTAATAGTCCGAATCCGATAATCATCAGTGTATTGACTGTGAGGAGTTCGGGACCTTTCATCATCGGTGCAATAGCAAGACCCAGCAGAAGCGAGATGAGAGGGGAGAGTATGTTCTGGGCAGCGAGGGAAAGCGAGTCGAGAACTCCGCATTCTCTCAGAAGGTTACCGAACATGAGCATACCGACGAGTGCGGCACTGTCCGGAGCCATGACCGAGCAGATGATCGAGACTGCAATCGGGAAGATGATCTTCGTCGATTTCGATACTGCGCCTGCGCGGTAGGTCATCTTCATCTCTCTTTCCTTCTTCGTCGTCGTAAGCTTGAGAACTGCCGGCTGTATAATCGGAACGAGAGCCATGTAGCAGTAGGCGACAATGAGGATGGGCGCGATGAACTGGCTCTTCAGCATCTGTGACACAAGGATTGCCGTCGGACCGTCAGCGGCACCTATGATACCGATGGATGCTGCGTCTCTGAGCGGGAAGAAGAAGGAAGCGAGCATCATCGAGAGGAAGATGCCTCCCTGTCCCGCTGCGCCGACAAAGATGAGCCACGGCTTCTGGATGAGCGGACCGAAATCGATCATTGCCCCGATACCGATGAAGAGGAGAAGAGGGAAGACCTCTCCGTTCTCGATACCGAATTTGTAGAGAACTTTGAAGATACCGCCGTCGAGTGCGATGACCGAACCCGGGATATTGACGAGAATGGCTCCGAATCCCATAGGAAGAAGGAGTGTCGGCTCCATTTCCTTTTTGATTGCGAGATAGATGAGCACGATTCCTACGACAATCATGATAAGTTGATAAATCAAGTCTGTGTTCATATGTTCGATTTTATTCAACTCTTGTCTCTTTGTCATTTGTTTGAGTGGGCTTTTGATTCTTAAAATCAGCGGATTCAGCTAAAAATCGCAGTAAATAACAGAGGTTATACATTTTCATACGAAAGGAAAAAGAAAGAAGGCCGCCCGGCCTTCCATCTTCTGTAGTATTTCTTTCACCTGTCATGCGCGTTTGTTTTTCTTCTGATGTATTGATTTTCCCATCAGAAAAAGAAGGAAACTATCAAATTATTGACAATTCTTTTATATTTATTGCTCAAATGATTCCAATTATTATAAAATAAAGACCATGAGCAGACTTCATATCGACTTTACACCGGAAAAAGAACACCTGCTTCCGCAGCTTTTATACGTAAGCTATTCCAAATACGAGAGGGACAGGGGCAACATCATGCACTCCCATTCCTTCACGGAGTTCCTATTCGTGGACGGAGGTGAGGGGGCCGTCCTTACCCGCAGTCATGCGTTCCCCGTCTCCGGCGGCGATTTCGTCGTCTTTCCTTCCGGGCTCTACCATACCGAAAAGTCCGGTATCGAGACGAACATGGAATACTACGTTCTGGCGGTATCGAACATTGTGATGAAGGGTTATGTTCCCGGGTCCGATTTCAATCCCGTACTGGCCCACGGCAGTGATGCCGGGGACATCGGGGAAGATATCAAGAGGATATTCACGACGCTTCGCACAGGTGAAGACGGGTATGAGGTCGAGGTATTCTCGACATTCCTCGATATCATCCAGCGTCTGTTGAAACTTCCTTCCTCTCCCTTCTCGCTGCCCGAGGCGAAGGCACAGAAGGGACAGATGGTCGGCGTCAAGGACTACATCGACACACACTACATGGAGAATTTCAATCTCGACGACCTTGCCTCTCTCTTCCATCTCTCGAAGTATCATCTGGTGAGGGAGTTCTCCCGTGTATACGGGCGCTCCCCCATGTCATATCTCGAGGACAGGAGGATAAAAGAGGCAAAATATCTCTTATCCTCCACACATCTTTCGATGACGGAGATATCCTCCACACTCGGTTTTTCCTCATCATCGTATTTCTCGCAGCGCTTTCACGCCTCCGTTGCCATGACGCCCATGGATTACCGGAGAAGCCTCGAGAAGGGTGAGATGGTCGACTGAGACCCTCTATTCGATTGTAACGAGCTTGATGGTGTTGATGGTTCCCTTTCCTCCGTCGGCGGGGCCGCCGCAGATTACGATGGTGTCGCCCTTTTCAAGCTTCAGAAGTTCCTTCGCACGCAGTGTGGCATAGTGGTACATGACATCGGCGGAGGAGTATTTCTCGCTGAGTACCGGAGTGACTCCCCAGCTGAGGTTGATGAGCCTCCAGGCCCTTTCGTCCGTCGTCATTCCGATGATGGGGACGGGACAGCGGAAGCGGGAGACAAGGCGTACCGACATTCCGCTCTTCGAGCATACCACGATGGCCTTTGCCGCGGTGTCTATTGCCAGGTCGCATGTTGCGTGTGATACGGCGTCGGTAGTACTCCTGATTGTGTACTCAGTGGTTCTGAATCTTTTTTCATAGTTGATGTCGCCTTCCGTGGTTTCGCATATCGATGCCATCGCCTGTACCGCCTCGACGGGATGCTTACCCGCAGCGGATTCTCCCGAGAGCATGACGGCGCTCGTTCCGTCATAGACGGCATTCGCGACATCTGAGATTTCCGCTCTCGTCGGACGGGGGTTCGTAATCATGCTTTCCAGCATCTCCGTTGCCGTGATGACCCTCTTTCCGAGAATCCTGCATCGTGATATCAGGTACTTCTGGATGGCGGGAAGGGAGACGAATGGAACCTCGACTCCGAGGTCTCCGCGCGCAACCATTACGCCGTCGACATGTCTGCAGATTGAATCTATGTTGTCGATTCCGCTCTGGTTTTCGATTTTTGCAATGAGCTCGACATTCTCCCCGCCGTTTTTGTCGACGAAACTTCTCACGCTCTTCACATCGTTCTGGTTCGATACAAATGACAGCGCTATGTAATCTATTCCGTTTTCAAGACCGAAGAGAATGTCGTCCTTGTCGTCGCTGCTGAGATATACAGCCCTCGAGACATGGGCGGGGAAGTTCATGCTCTTTCTGTCGGAGATGATACCGCCCTCGATTACCCGGCAGACGGCCTCCGTCTTCGTCTTTGATTCGACCTTGAATGATAACAGGCCGTTGTTGACGAGGATTATCTGCCCGATATCTATTTCGTTTATAAGGTTCTTGTATGATACGGAGCAGCGTGTGCTGTCGCCTTCGATATCTTCTGTCGTGAAGGTGAATGTGTCCCCGCTCTTAACTACGGCCTTGTGCCCCGAAAAGAGCCCGACTCTGTATTCCGGGCCTTTTGTGTCGAGCATGATTGCGATGGGTTTATTAAGCTTCTCTCTCACTTTCTTGATCAGGTCGATCTTCTTCTTGTGTTCTTCATGTGTTCCGTGGGAGAAGTTGAGCCTTGCCACATCCATTCCGGCTTCGGCCATAGCCGTCAGCGTCTCTTCATTCTCGCTGCTCGGGCCGATCGTACATATGATCTTGGTTTTCCTCATGGCTGTATTTTAGAGAGAAGACGGAGGGTGTGTAAATAAAATCCGGTTAAAAAACGGAAAAGATAAAAATGTGTCCGTAAAAGAATTAGGGCCTTCCCTCTGAAGATATTCACCACACACCCTTAACGAATCGGGCAAATAAGATTATATTTATCCCCGGAGTAACAAAATGAAGAAAAAAGCCAAAACGCCCATAACCCTGCTCTGCGGTTATCTGGGGGCGGGAAAGACAACCCTTCTGAACAACGTTCTAAGGAACCAGGAAGGATATAAGGTGGCCGTTATCGTGAATGATATCGGCGAAGTCAACGTCGATGCATCCCTCATTGCAAAGGGGGCAAACATCACCGACACACAGGATATTGTGCCTCTTACAAACGGCTGTATATGCTGTACGCTCAAGGGCCAGATGGCGAAGAACATCGAAAGGATCATCGCTTCCGGAAAATATGACTACATCATGATCGAGGCCAGCGGTGTCTGCGAGCCCATGCCGATAGCGCAGCAGCTGCTCTCCATCAAGAACGGTGTTCTCGACAACATCGTAGGCGTTGTCGATGCAATGCGTCTTGTCGACGAGTTCGCCTCGGGAGAGAAGCTCCTCGAGAAGGACAAGATAGGCGAGGAGGACATCGAAAGTCTCCTTGTACAGCAGATTGAGTTCTGCTCGACTCTTGTTATCAACAAGATAGACCTTGTCAGCGAAGATGACAGGAAGAAGGTGAGGGAGGTCGTCGAAGCTCTCCATCCCGGCGTAAAGGTAATAGAGACCAGCATGGGTAGCGTCCCTGTCTCACAGATTCTCTCGACATCATCATTCGACTTCGACCGCGTATTCGAAGAGGCGGGCTGGTGCAGGGCACTCTCTGCCGAGGGCGGACTCGGAGACGAGGAGGACGAGGGCAATCCCGACCTCAATCACGACGATGACGAGGATGAGCACGAGCACCATCACCATCACGATGACGACGATGACGATGACGATGATGAACATGAACATCATCGCCATGATGATGACGATGCACACGAACACCATCATGATCATCACCATCACCATGAGCACAGACACGAAGGTGAGAGCGAGGATGAATACGGAATCGGAACGTTCATCTACTACAGACGTAAGCCCTTCAACAGGGAGAAACTGCGTGAGTATGTCAAATCATGGCCGAAGAATATCATCAGAAGCAAGGGAACCATATGGTTCAGCGACGAGGATGATATGGCTTATGTCCTTGAGACGACGGGGCGCCAGCTGATGTGCAATGCATACGGAAAGTGGGTCGCATCCGCGCCTCTCGATATAAGAGAGAAGCTTCTTGAGGAGAACCCCGACATCCTCCGGGACTGGGATCCATACGTGGGTGACCGCATGATCAGACTCTGCATCATTGGAAAGAACCTCGACAAGAAGGCAATCGCAGCCGAACTTGACAAGATTATCGACTGAGAAAGAATGAGGGCTCCGGAGGGAGCCCTCTTACACAGTCATTGCTTTTCATCGCCGGGGGAGGTATCATCCTCCTCTTTTCTGTCATCCATTTCAACCTGCGGAATAAGGGCCGAAGCTATCTTGCCTTTTCCCTTATGCTTGACGTAGAAGTACCCTATTATCGAGAAGGCCACGGCTCCGACGAAGTTGATCATCATATCCTTCATAGTGTCGATGAGGCCGATGTCGAGGTAGCCACCGACGCCGAGGGGGATTTCAGTTCCGTCGGACTGCACGATTATGACATCCTGGATATCGTCTATCCTCACGGCCTTGTTTTTCTTGTCGGGATTAAGAGATACCGATGAAATGGAATTCACTACATAATCCTTCTGGAGATCAAATGCGAAGATCCTGTCTCCTCCGAACTCGAAGAACTCCCACAGTACTCCTATCGTCATCGAAAAACAGAATGCCACTACGGCTACGAAAACGGGGGAGAGGCGCAGCGAAAAGTGTTCGCTGCGGTTGAAGAAGTCGACGAGTGCGAACCCGACCGCGGCGAAGAGAAAGCCGTTGATGCAGTGGAGGACGCTGTCCCAGAATGGGAAGGCTATGTAGAAGGAGGCAAGCTCGCCCAGCATTTCCGCACAGAAAATGAATATGAGGACGATGGTCTCGAGGGCCGTCGGCAGATAGACGCGGAACGTGCGTGAGACAAATGAGGGCAGCAGCATCAACACGAGCGTCAGTACACAAGTGAAGGCACTTTCATAGTTGCCTTTGAATATGAATCTGACAAGTGCCGCAATCACAAGAGCTCTCAGTACTAGATACACAATCAGTGTTGTCTTGTTCCGGTATAGCGGCTGTTTTTTCTTTCTGTTTTTTTCTTCTTTTCCTTTCAATGACATCTGCTGCAGTCTCCGTTACAGTCTCCGCCTATGCAGTCGAGCTGTAAATCTTCCTCTTCAAGTGTACCCGCGACGAAGCATCGTATTGCATCCTTCGCCTTTCCTCGTACGCCTCCTATTATCTGGATATCCTTGAGTGCAAGGTCGACGACCATCTTCGGCCCCAGGGAGAGGCAGAGAAATGTGTCGACTCCGAGAGAAGAGAGCCTTCTCACGATGTTCTCCTCTCCACTTATTTCCAGAGTCTCCTCTGACAGTATTTCATCTTCTTCGATATCGTAGAGTACGACCGAACGTGCATCTTCGGCCTTCTTCTCAATCATTCCATCTCTGACGGGTATGGCTGCTCTCATATATCCCCACTGTAACGGAGATGCATCTCCGCTACACAATTATAGATATGAGAAAAACCGATTTGAGTCAAACCGGCCAGCCTTTTTTGTCGATTTTTCCGTTTTTCTGAAAAAAGCTGACAAAAACGCGAAAAATCCCGTCTTACTATACAGGAGGATCTGAAATGACAACAGATCGGGACGCCCCCATACTGCCGGAATGCGGCGACGGGGATTTCTCTCTCGGCAGAGGCAACGTGCCATGGAGAGAGAAGACGGAGAGGGACAAGATTGAAGAAAAGTATAAAGGTACTGACAGGATGATGAAAGTTCCGAACGGGATGGCCGCGAATCCTTCCAAAGATTACGATGGCATTATTGCTTCGACGGGTACAAGCAGAGAAATGAGAGAAAGTCTCGAGTATGCACTATCGCCAGCGAATCAGATAAAGTCTGCAGACAGAAACAGCGGAGTTTTCTCTTTTAAAGATAATAGTATCCTCAAGCAGGAGGAAATCAAATCCTCTATTGGCGATTACTATGTAGGTAAGACATCCAGAAGCGATGCACTGATGATTCTCTCGGATATTGAGCAGAACCAAACAGAGACTATCGAAAGAGAATTATTAACCGAAGAAAGCTGGAGAAGAGAGTTCATCGGATATATTGCAAATACATTTATAGGAGATGTCAAACTCGGAGAGCATCAGTACCAGAAGTTACTGGCTAAAGGAAGAGAAGATACATGGAATTATATCAAGCCAACTTTAGGAAAAAAAGCGGGAATCCTCGGTAATTCAATTACCGATATGAAAGCGTTTTATTTGTTTCAGAAATTA
>CAVFZO010000078.1:0-9995 GCA_963626925.1 Clostridium sp. AM49-4BH | reverse complement strand
AAGAAAAACCCGTAGAAGATGAAGCTCCCGTCATCGAAGAGGAGGTCATCGTCGAAGAGATAATTCCCGAAGAAGAGACATCTCCAGTTGAAGAAAAACCCGTAGAAGATGAAGCTCCCGTCATCGAAGAGGAGGTCATCGTCGAGGAGATAACTCCCGAAGAGAAGATACCCTTAACTGAAAAAGAGACAGAGACTGAAGATGAAACTCCTGTCATCGAAGAGGAGATTGTCGTCGAGGAAATAATTCCTGAAGAAGAAATAATTCCAACTGATGAAGAAACCGCAGAAGATGAAGTTCCTGTCATTGAAGAGGAAATCGTCATCGAGGAGATAACCCCCGCAGAAGAAACAATCCCAACTGATGAAAAACCCGCAGAAGATGAAGCTCCTGTCAACGAAGAGGAAATCATCGTCGAGGAGATAACTCCAGTAGAAGAGACAACATCAGCTGAGGAAGTGACAGTCAAAGAAGACAAAACTCCTGCCATTGAAGAAAGCCATCAGAAAAAGGAACCGATATTGGAACCAACAGCAGAAGAGATAGAGAAAACACAGGAGGAAGTTCCTGCTTCTGTTGCAGAGGATAGTATCCTGAGGGCAGTTGAGCCCGCGTCTGTCGTTTCCGGCGGCGAGGCGCACTTCGAAGACGGTGTTCTTGTCATAAAGGGAAAGAACGGCAGTGCCGTCAAAGCCGTCAGGGCGGGAACCGTCACGAAGACCGGACGTGACAACGGCCTCAAATATATCGTCGTGACAGATGATGAGGGAGTGGGAATCAGATACACGGGATTCGAAAGGGTTCTCGTGAAACTCGAGAGCAGAGTGAAGAACTCCGCGGTTCTAGGTTCGATAGGCTCAAGCACTTCCTCTACTATAAGACTATCGGTTGAAAACGACGTCTGATGTCAATTACTGCCAAGGGAGGTATTGTTTCTACCGGTATGAATGTGATTAACATCCAGCCATGAAGGCAGGGCTTGAGCTCTGCCTCTTCTGTTGTTCTGATTCTTATCACAGCCGAAATGAAAACACAAATCGTCATGGATTCAGAATAAAAACGATGGCATTGAATCCGGTTATGTATAATAAAATCAGCCTAAATTCTTCTTGACAGGACCTTCTAGGGGGGGTACGCTGTATGCATAAGGAAGGGTTTTGTATGAAAAAGCTAACATTTTTATTTTTAATCGTCATTATGCTTTTTGCATTCGTTTCGTGTAGTCCTGAAGCATCTTCCGGGGCTGACTCAAATCTTCTTCCCGGAGAAGTAATTCCCCCGGGTGAGAGTGAAAGGGTAACTGCGTCTGATGAAGATATCGCAAAAGTCAATGCTGTCTTGGATTTAGATCAAAAGTACACTTCTACGATTAATCAACTTGTTTTTGATTTCGGTGATAATGGGAAAATCAATATCACTTTGGATAACGTCTCGGAAGGAGAACTTAAAGCTGTTGTTAACGGACAGATCAAAATCGATGGTGCCGTGTACAAAGCAGATAATCTAGTTTTGAAATACAAAATTTCAAGCAGCGATCCTGAAACCACTATTGAATCAGGGAGTATGTTGAAGGACGGAACAGAGATGTCTGCTTCGGATGTTTATGCTTTTATAAATAATTTAGATGAAGAGGATCTTTCTACAAAGGACCAGTTCAAAGAGGCTAAGCTGTTGTTAACTTACAAAATGGACTTGGTGAATAGCGATAATAAGAAAGTAGGAACTGGTACAATGTGTCTCGAAACTACGGTGACAAAGGACAGTAAATATGCTGTAGCCGTATTTGATTGTACTGCTGACAGTGTAAGGGTTCAGGTTAAGATAAGTGCAAAAGCTGATGCTGAACCAACAATTGAATATGTTGCACTTAATGGAAAATTCTTCAACGAAGGATCCATAAACAGAATGAAAGATGCTTTGTAAGACCGGAAAGAATCAATTGACCTGAACAGATACTGAGGCAGGGCCTGACGGCTCTGCCTATTTGCTTCATTCATGCGGAAATAACACATTAAAGTTACAAATCTGTCGATTTTGAGGTGAAAACAAAAAAATAATAATGCTTTCCTTATCAGCATACCTCGTTTAGAATTAAATAATGTTTGAGGGGATTGCTGTGAAAAGACTGATTAAAATCACAACTGTTTGTTTTGCGCTCGTATTCGCCCTTGCTTCCTGTGCTACGTACTCGATTACGTATGAGAGCAGGGTTATCGGAACAGGCACGGAGGGGCCGGGAGTTACGGACGGTCTCGTATCTAGTTACAAATCGAAGGACAATGTCGTCATCGAGCCGCTTCCCGACAAGGAGGGATACACCTTCCTAGGCTGGGCGGAGGAGGGTAAGAACTCTTCGGAGGCCGTAAAGACATATACCTTCACGGATTCAAGGAAGGACAAGAAGATTGTCGCCTACTGGAACCTCGTGGACTTTGCGATAAGCTACAGCTCGAGGCTCTCCGGCGGGGATTACGAGAGTGCGCTTGTTCCTCATCTTGACGTAAAGAAGCTTGAGCTTCCAGAAACATACAACATAGAAAGCGGTGCGACCGTGAAGGATATCTCGGGAACGCAAACGGGATATGAATTTGCAGGCTGGGTCGAAGACGGGGGAAAATCAACCACACCTGAAAAGACAGTCACGATCGCAGAAGGCGAGACGGGGGATAAATCATTCGTCTCCGTCTGGGACTTTGAGAAGTATCCGCTCACGTTCTCGTCAAGGTTTGTGAATGGAACGAACTGGAAGAAATCCCTTCTTCCCGATCTTCCTGCACTTTTCGACTTCTACACAGTTGCAGATGTCGGAACGGTACTGCCCGAACTCTCCGAGCCCGGCTATATATTCAAGGGCTGGATAGAGGACGGCGCGGATGAAGAGAGTGCCGTCATGTCATATACACTCGAAAAGGGTGTGACAGGGGAGAAGAAGGTCGTTGCACTCTGGGACCTTGAAAGATACACAATCACATATTCGGCAAGATTCTGCTCGGAAGATCAGTATGACAGCTCGCTTCTTCCCGAGCTTCCCGAATTGATTACTACATATACGATCAATGATGTCGGCAGTGTTCTTCCCGAACTCGAGAAGGAAGGATATGTCTTCAAGGGCTGGATCGAAGAGGGACAAGACGAGAGTGCGGCTGTAAAGTCCTACACACTCAAGGATGGTGATATCGGGGACAGGAAGCTTGTAGCACTGTGGGAGCTCGAGAAGTATTCACTCAAGGCATCCTCGAGATTCATCGAAGGCGCTGATTACGACGAGTCTTTCCTTCCGTCACTTCCTTCTCTTCTTGATCAGTATACCGTAGCAGATATCGGCTCTGTTCTTCCCGAACTCTCGAAGCCGGGATACATATTCATCGGCTGGATAGAGGAGGGGGCCGACGAAAGTACGGCCGTAAAGTCATATACGCTTGAAGAGGGAGTCCGCGGCGACAGAAGCATCGTCGCTCTCTGGGATCTCATAGTCTATACAGTAAAGGCGGAGGCAAGGTTCATCGAGGGGGTGAACCGCAGCTCGAGGTTCCTTCCTTCTCTTCCCGATCTTCCCTCTACTTATACCGTTGCAGATGTCGGGACTGAGATTCCCGAGCTACTGACTCCCGGTTACAGATTCATCGGCTGGATAGTCGACGGGATGGACGAGAGCCGTGCGCTCAAGTCATACACGCTCGAGGAGGGTGTCATCGGAGACAAGACTATTGTCGCACTCTGGGATCTCATCAAATACCCCGTCACATACAAGGCAAGATTCATAGAGGGTGTGGATTATCCTCTATCTGCAGTTCCGGCTCTTCCCGAACTCATGGATACATATACCGTTGCAGATATCGGAGCACTGCTGCCCCAGCTTGCGAAGAGCGGCTATATCTTCAAGGGCTGGATCGAGGAGAGGAAAGACGAGAGTACGGCAGTCCTGACATACAGGCTCGAGGAGGGACTTCTCGGAGGAAAGAAGGTCGTCGCACTCTGGGACGTCGTGAACTATCCGATTACATACGATGAGGACGGAATCATCGCCAACGATCCTGTCGAGCTTCCGGAGCCGGAGCCCGAACCGCTTCCGCTGACAGAAGTCGTCGTATATGAAAACAGAAAGACATACACAGTCGAAGACGAGGTGACATTCCTCAATCCCGAGCGTGACGGCTTCACGTTCGTCGGCTGGATAGAGAAGGACCAGAGCGTAGATGATGCAGACGAGGACTACAGAATCGAGACCGGCACTGTCGGCGACAAGAACCTCGTTGCCGTCTGGCACCGTAATAAATACTCCATCACATACGTTCTCAACGACGGCAGGTTCGAAGACGAGGCTGCACTCTCGTTCATGTATGACGA
Organism: Clostridium sp. AM49-4BH; assembly: GCA_963626925.1. Lineage (GTDB taxonomy): Bacteria > Spirochaetota > Spirochaetia > Sphaerochaetales > Sphaerochaetaceae > Ornithospirochaeta. Next base: position 5,648 of record CAVFZO010000078.1, on the reverse strand, counting down.
GAAGAACGGCGTTCCTCTCACATCTCCTGTGCGTGATTCGTACGAATTTGCAGGCTGGATTGAAACTACGACTAACGAGATATTCTTCGATGTCTTTACAGACACAACAATAGACAGGGATGTCGTGCTCGAAGCACTCTGGACGCCGGTGGAATATACAATCGAATATGACCTCAACGGCGGAGAGATGGAAGGTGAGGAGAATCCGGCTTCGTACACATACGAGACCGAGACATTCACACTCATCACACCGGTAAGAAGCGGCTACCGCTTTACGGGCTGGTCATGCGAGGAGACAGTCGAATTCGATCCTGTCATCTTCTCTCTGACATTCTCCGTCGAAGGCATCGACATCGAGGTGAGGATGCACACGAAGAAGTCCGAATGGATTCTTCCGCTTTACTTCACCAGGGAGTATGTCGACATTGCCCAGGCTTTCATCTCATCCAATTTCCCGGAGGCGGAAATCAGCCGTAACGGCAACATTATCACACTCGACTATCAGAACAGTGATGCATCTCTGCTCGAGGCATTCGTGGAGAAGATAGCGGGAGAGGCCGGCTTCGTATATGAATACGAGAAGACGAGGGAGGAGCGTGTCGGCTACAGCGACATAACAATAGCGCAGGGCTCGAGCGGAGACAGAGCGTACAGGGCCGAGTGGGAGATCATCACATACACGCTGTCCTACGGAGAAGAGGAACCCTACGATGTAAGATTCCCGCTTCCCGAGACCGAGCCTCCTGTCAACCCGTCAACTTACAAGGTCACCGATGATACATTCACTCTCATCAACCCGGAGAAGTTCGGATACGACTTCATGGGATGGGTTCTCGACGACGAGGAGTATACAGAGGCACAGATGACGGTGACTATCGAGAGCGGAAGCACGGATGACAGAGTATACACGCCGCTTTTCAAAGTCCATGACTACAGCGTCATTCTAGACCTTGACGGAGGTGAGGGAGACTATCCGGAGTCGTTCACAATCTACGACGGAACTATCGCACTCGAGAGACCCGAGAGGGAGCACTATATATTCCTCGGCTGGTCGGACGGTGAGAAGAATATCGGAAAGGACGGCGTCATCAACTCAAGCGAAGGAAAGGACTGTGTCCTTACGGCACTCTGGGAGCCTGTCACATATTCAATAAAGTATGACCTCAAGGGAGGCGAGTACCTCAAGAGCGAGGGCAATATTGATACATACAACGTCGAACTCGACGGCTATATACTCACATCTCCTGTCAGGCACGGTTATACATTCGCCGGATGGAGCGGAGGCGGGGATGATGCTCCTGTGAGAGACAGAGTGCTTGATGCCGAGAACGGCGGCGACAGAATATTCACTGCAGTGTGGTCAGTCGACAGCCACCGTATCATATACAACCTCGGAGGCGGTGAGTTCTCTGACGGTGCACCCGAAAGCTATACAATCGAGGAAAAGGTCGAGCTCAGGGATCCCGAGAGACACGGCTATACATTCCTCGGCTGGGTAGATGAAAAGGGAGAGACGGCGACTGCAGTCGATACATCTCTCTGTACCGACCGGATCTTCACAGCTCTCTGGAAGACAATCGAGTACAGCGTTGAGTATGACCTCAGAGAAGGAAGGTATGAACGCGGCACAGTCGACAATATAACGGCATACACAGTTGAAACGCCTGAATTCACGCTTACGAATCCCGTACGCGACTCTTACGAGTTTGCAGGCTGGGTGAGGGCAGAACGCGAAAAGAGGGACTATCCGGAGGTCGACTACACAATCGATACGAAGAAGGGCGGAGACCTCAGCCTCGTTGCAATGTGGAAGAAAGCCGAGTATACGATCACATACAACCTCGACGGCGGCAGGTTCGAATATCTTGACAGCAACCCGGCATCCTTCACGAACTTCGATGATGAGATCATGCTTGTTTCTCCAGAGAAGGACGGTTATTCGTTCCTCGGCTGGATAGAGGAGGGTAATGACGGTTACAGACCGCTCGTCGGCTATGTAATCGATACGAAGAACCTCAGAAGCGATGTCTCTCTCAAGGCTGTCTGGGCTGAGGATTCCTACCTCATAACATACACACTCAACGGTGGAAGCTACAGCCGCGGTACCGAGCCCAACAGAACATCATACAGAAGAAGTGACGCTCCCTTCGTCCTCACGAACCCCGAGAGAAGCGGCTACACATTCCTCGGCTGGGTCAGAAAGGCGTTCAGAGACACAGATGTTCCGTCACTCAAGTATACTGTCGATACATCGAAGGGCGGATACCTCGCATACGAAGCACTCTGGGAGAGCGGAGAGTACACAATCGAGTACAACCTCGACGGCGGCTCCTACAGATACGGCAACACCAACCCGGTGACATATACTTCCGACATGAGCTTCACGCTTGTGAAACCGTTCAAGGAAGGCTATACATTCCTCGGCTGGATAGCAAAGGGCGACAGCACGGAGTCTGTCATCGAAGACGTGACGATAGCTCAGGGAACAAAGGGCGACCTTGCCTTCTACGCTGTCTACAAGGAGGACCTTGTTGCTCTTGGTGAAGTGACGAAGATGCAGAAGCGCATCGTCGAACTCGGCAATAACGACATTCCGAGACCCGACTGGGTAATCGAGGTGCCGAGTGACAGATACTATCACTACGAGAAGGCATATGCTTCGGGCTCTGACTTCCACGGCAACATGAAGGCGGCTCAGGAAGAGTGCATCCTCAACATAGCATCCTGGCTCGGAAGCAGCGTCACGAACGTCACGAAGAGCGTCAACTCCGTCAAGCAGGTAACCCTCAACATCGACAGAAGCGCCGACATAGAGAATGCGGAGCTCGTCGAATACTGGGAAGACAGCACAGGCGGTATCTGGGTGCTCATGAGAATCGTTCGTTAGCTTTTCTCCAGGCGGGGGGATTCCCCCCTGCCTTACCGGGGTGTTTATGACAATAAAGAAACTGATTATATATCTGATGGTCATCCTTGTTCTATTCGCATCCTGTGGAAGAAAGGACAAGGCGGACGACGTAATAACAGAGGATGCAGAGGCACTCGGAAGTGCCGGTGAGGAGGCTCTCCATCTTGACCAGGACAGGGTTCCCTCCGATGAGGAGATGGCATCTCTCGTCGCTTCGGCTCTCGCCATCTATGACGAGACGAGAATCGAGGAGAGACCTCTCGTTGCCGTAACGGGTGACGACGGACTCTGTTACCTTCAGTTCGTCTATCTCGAGGAAATGGGAGGTTACGTTCTCGAAAGCGGACCTTACTACCGAGGAACCCTCTATATACCGGCCGAAATCGACGGCATCCCTGTTGTCGCGATAGCAGACTATGCCTTCGTCGGCAGTAAGACGCTGACGGGAATAGGCCCGCTTCCGGAGACGATTACGCTCATCGGGAAGAAGGCTTTCTCTGACTGCACGGAAATGGAAGGGGAGCTTGTCCTTCCGTCCTCTCTTGTGACAATCGACGAGTATGCATTCTCGAATACGGCACTCGGCGGTACGCTCTATGTTCCGTCATCTGTCAGAGAGATAAGAAAAGGTGCTTTCAAATCCAGCCTCATCTCATCACTTATCATGGATGAGGGAATCGAGAGCATAGGAGAAGAAGCGTTCGCCTACAACCTCGCTCTCTCCGGTGACATCTACATACCGTCTAGTGCGAAGTCGATTGCCGGCAATGCTTTCGACCATTGTCACGGCCTTGACGGCAGTTACCTGATCACCCCGGCGGGGTTCTTCCAGGTAAGCATTGAAAGGGATTACTTATGCTTATAAAGAAATATTTGATAATCATCATAGCCTCTCTCGCCCTTGCGTCTCCTCTTTATGCCAGAGGTGTGACGGAGAACGTTGCAAGGGAAGGGGTGAAAGGCGTTTATACATATCTAGAAGACCTGGGAAAGGCCGAAAAGGATGAACGCATCCCCGAAGCAAAGAGGGAGGAAGTAGTTGATAAAGTCTACAGCGGAATGCCTTTCGAAGAAGCCGCTAAGGATTACATAAAGAAGGAGGATAAGCCTTCTCCCCAGCCCTCTCTTCCCGTTAAGGCGGAGGAGAGTGAACCGGTGAAAGTCGAGGCTGCTGTTCCTCTGACAGAAGAAGAAAAAGCACCCGTGACTGCTCCTCGGGTGGAAGAGGAAAAGATACAGGCGTCGGGTGAAGAAAAGCAGACTGAAATGCATGAGGTTGAAGAAAAGCAGCCTGAAATGCATGAGGTTGAAGAAAAGCAGCCTGAAATGCATGAGGTTGAAGAAAAGCAGCCTGAAATGCATGAGGTTGAAGAAAAGCAGCCTGAAATGCATGAGGTTGAAGAAAAGCAGCCTGAAATGCATGAGGTTGAAGAAAAGCAGCCCGAAATGCAGCAGAGTGAAGAAAAGCAGACAGAAATGCTCCCCGCAGAAAAGGCTGAAAGCATTTCTGCTGAGTCTCTCTCTGTATCTGTCGTCATTACCAAAACCGCACCGGAGCCAGCTGTGCCTCCTGTTCCGGATACAGCACTCGTTATCGAGAAAGATGGAACCATAAGAACAGTATACAACTATCATGATATTGCAGAGGCTTCAGTCGTCGTTGAAGAGGACATGGCTACTATCACATATCCGGCTCAGTACATCGCTTCTTCCGATATCGATGAGTTTATGGCAGAAGCAGTCGCAGAGTTCCCCGAGCTTCTCGAGAACGTCTACTACGACGTACCCGAGGACGGAACTCTCGTAATCTACTTCCCCGGCGACTATGTAGGCGGAACATATTACAGACTCTCGGTTCTCGATGAACTCGACGAAGAGGTCACGGCATACATCGATGCACTCGTTGCTGCTCTTGAAGTCGAGACAGAAAAAGAGGAAGTGATGGCTGTTGCTGAAGGCCCTGTCTATGCAGAGACACTCACATACAAGGGAGTCACATCTTCTGTTCTCGTCGATAAGACATATGCTTCCTTCACAATTCCTGAAGGAATGGATAAGAATGACATCGAAGCTGTTGCCGAGCTTGTCAGCTACCTTTATCCTGCTGAGGCATCTCTCCTCACATACTCCGTCGACGGAGATACACTCACCGTTACATATCCGGAGCAGACACCCGAGTTCCTCCTCTCTGCACTCTCAGTACTGAGCGGAAGAGCAATGGCTCTCATCGACGATATCCTTTCTCATGAAGAGACAGCAGTTGCTGAAGCACCGGCAGTGGAGAAGGGCGCAGTCTATGAAGATACGCTCTACTACAAGAACGTCACTTCGAAGGTCGCAGTCTACAACACATACGCTGTCCTCACACTTCCCGAGGGAATGAGCAGCGCTGACGTCAAGGCTGTTGCAGATATGATTGCTGCTGAATACAAGGAGGCGGCTCTCGTAACATACACACTCGAGGGCAACACACTCACGCTCAGCTATCCCGAGCAGTCGGATGTATTCCTCCTCGGAGCAGTCGAAGTTCTCAGAGCAGAGGCAGTTGCCTACATTGATTCTCTTGAAAAGACTGTCGTTAAGGCTGAAGCTCCTGTCGAAACACCGGCAGTTGCAGAGACAGTTACAGTTCCTGCAGAGTCAGTTGCAACTGTAGATGCAACAGCACCTCACGAGGCGGCAGCGGTATCTGCTCCTCTTGAGGAGACGGCAAAGACCGTGAAGAGTGATCTTTCATCCC
>CAVFZO010000077.1:0-10004 GCA_963626925.1 Clostridium sp. AM49-4BH | reverse complement strand
TAGATACCATTTCCATAGGACGACGAAGTCACCGCATGGGAGTGGTAGTTCATCACCAGTTGTCATCATCTGTGTCGCCGCTGAACGAATAAGAAACAAGCTCGAGTCCGTGTTCTTCCAGGTAATCCTCGATAACCGATATCCCGCTTTCATCATCATATCCCTCGACGTACGGTTCGTAGTAATCTTCTGCGTCGCCGCAGAAATCTCCGAAGTCGTCGTCAACTTCCTTTTCAAGTTCCCTGCGGTAGTAGAGGACGATGTCGGCGGCCGTGACGGAGCTTTTATTTTTAAGGAAAGCGGCCATTTCCTCTTCAACAATCTTTCTGTCGTAAACCGAAATTGTAAGATCGAAGCGGTAGCTGCAGTGGAGCGTGTAGTGTTTTTTCGACTTCCAGTCGGCCTTCCCGCTTATCCTTATATCGTGCTCTGCAGAGCAGAATTCCTCGAGAGCCTTTTTCTTCTCCTCTGTAAGAGATGATATATGTTCTTCTGAATATACGGCATGGAAGATTTCAATAAGGCCGGCGCTTACAGCCTTGGTAAGGGAGAGGGACGCTATGCCATCTTCCACATCCTCCCCGCTGCGACCGACATCGAAGAGAAGTGCATACGAGAGGGCCTTCGAAAGTGCACTCTCCGCCTTCTTCTCTCTCAGATATGAGTAGACCTCCTTCGGATTCTCATATAGTCCCTCGAATCCCCTTTCTGCAATAAGAGCGTTGAGAGCTTTGATTATTTTCTCTGTCTTTTTCATTCTCTTCTCCTTCATTTATTTCAGAGTTGCGAATATCTCCGGTGTCTTCTTCCACTCAGGTTCGACAACTTCTGTTTTCCCGTCAATCCCTCTCACAACGGGAACACTTGCCGTTATATAACACGGATACTGGAAGAGATTGTAATGCCTCCACGTCATCTCCTCTCTCCCCTCGAATCCCGGGAAGGCATTTTCGTCGAAGTCGACATAAAGGCGGAAAGTGCCGTCGCTTATAACTCCGTCCTTTACTCTCCAGGGCTCTGTAATCCCGATTGCATCTGCACATAGTTTTTTCATGTCATTAATCATGAAAATATCGTACAGGATAGCGGACTTATCATCAAACGAAATTCAAGAGTTTCTCCCTCTCCTTTATCACAATACGGCGTCCCCGGCGTTCTATGACGCCGCCTTTCTCCAAGAAAGAAAGCTCTCTGAAGAGAGTTGCACGGCTTATGTTGAGCAACGAGGAGAGCTCCTCGAGGCTCCTGTACTCCACGCCGTCGATAAGAGCCGCAGCAAGCCTCGATCTCGAAGACGGCATCGAGAGCAGTGAGATCCTTTTTGTCAGGAACTGGAGCTTGGTATTGAGAAGCGTCGAATAGCATTCTGCAGCCTCCCCGGAGGAGAGAATCTTCTCCCTTAGTTTCTCCTTGGGATAGAGAAAGAGAACACTTTCCCTCCCGCACTCAAGCACTGTCGAAAGGTCCTCATCGAGAAAGAGGTTTGCTATCCCGAAGATATCTCCGCTCTCGAGCTTCGAAAGAAGCAGCCTCTTCTCGTCAGATACCGCCGAGTACACAAGAAGAGTGCCCGAAAGAACGAGGACGACGGAGCGTGATGTGCCGTCCCTGTCGTCGACGAGGCTCCCCTTCGGGTATGTCACCTTTCTCCCGTCCCCCTCACCGACGCCGCAGATTGTGAATAGTCTGTTCATGACCGAGGTATAGCAGTTTCCCATCTTTCCTTCAATACCGTCTCATATGAGACTGTTTTTCTTCTAGAGTTAGTTTACGCTAACACTCATGAAAAGGATAGTAATCGTATCTGGAACGCCGTCAAGCGGAAAGACTGCACTCCTTCTGCACCTCCTTCCCCTCTTCAGGGAGAAGAGAGTGAGTGTGTGCGCGGCAAAGATGGACACCGTCTACAGCCCGGACGGGAAGAAATTCGAAAGCATGGGCTTTCCATCGGTATCGGGTCTCTCGGGAGATATCTGTCCCGACCACTTTCTTGTATCGAATCTGCCCGAGCTATGGCACTGGGGTGAAAGGAATGGGGCGGATTATCTCTTCATAGAGAGTGCGGGTCTCTGTCACCGCTGCTCGCCGCTGACAGAGAAGGCCGTCGCCGTGACTGCACTCGACGTAACTGCCAACGCATTCTCACCCTCCAGGATGGGTCCGATGGTGCTCCAGGCAGACGTCATCGTAATGACGAAGTGCGATCTCATAAGCCAGGCAGAGAGGGAGATTCTCGCCTACCGCCTCGCCTCAGTCAACAGGAATGCAAGAATAATCGCATTCGACGGCAGGGAGGGATACGGAGCCGGGAGGATCCTCTCCTATATCCTCTCTCTTCCTCCGATCGACTCCTATGAGAACGACATACTGCGCCATACGATGCCGAGCGGAGTCTGCTCCTACTGCGTCGGAGAAAAGAGAGTCGGCTCCGAGTTTCAGCTCGGTGTTGTCGGAAAGATAGACTTCGGGGAGGAAAAATGAAGGAAATTACAATACTTCCCGGCTTCGACAAAAGCGGAAAGCGGGAGAAATACGACAAGATAGTACTCGAACGAGGAGAACTCTGGGCAGTTGTCGGAGAGACGGGTGCGGGCAAGAGCCGCTTCATCAAGGATATTGAGATGCTTGTCCATGGTGACTCCGTCACGGGAAGGCATGTTCTCGTCGACGGCAGAAGCCTCTCCGGTGACGAGAGGGAGCACACTTCAGATACTCTCATATCACATCTGGGACAGAGGATGAGCTTCACGCTGGATCTCACTGTCGGGGAGTTTCTGGCCCTCCATTTTCTCGCACAGGGAAAGGAGGAGGAGAAGAAAGAGAAGATTGTATCTCTTTCCTCTCTGCTCTCGGGAGAACCCTTTTCTACTGAAACAAGGCTCTCCGAGCTCTCCGGAGGACAGGCGAGAGCGCTCATGACAAGCGACACCGCATTCGTCTCCGACAGACCCGTAGTGCTTGTCGACGAGATAGAGAACGCCGGAATCGACAAGACGAAGGCCCTTGAGATGCTCCTCGGACGCGGCAAACTCGTTCTCCTTGTCACCCACGATCCCCATACGGCGCTTCTTGCCGGAAAGCGCATTGTGATAAAGAACGGGGGTGTCGAATGCGTCAAGGAAAGAAGCTGTGAGGAGGAGAAGCTCTTTCTTCTCCTCGATGAAGAATACAGAAGAAGAAACACCCTCATATCGAGGATGAGGAACGGGGAGGCGCTCTGTGACTGAAGTTACACTCTACTGGAGCAACATATGCATACTCAACAGGATAGAACTTGAATACCTTGAGAGAATAAAGGCCGGGCTCGCAGAGGAGGACATCGACCTCAGGATAACCCACTTCGGACTGGGATACCCTTATCATATGTCGGACTACCTGAGAACGGAGGGCTCATCCCTTCCCGACATCTTCCTCTCTGCCGACCTCGAGGTATTCGAGGACGAAAGACTCTTCTCTCGCTTCGAGGGTGATCTTATGGACATATCGGGAATGATGGATGTGAAGGTCGAAGCGATAAAGAGAGGAAAACTGCTTCCATACCTTGCCATTCCTCTTGTTCTCTACTCGAAGAAGGAGGAAAGCGCTTCGCTTCTATCGCTTTCATCCGACCGGGGCTTCACGTTCGGGGGAATCGAAAACTCGGCGGCAAAGACAGTCGTCAAGACAATCTGGAATCTCTACGGAAAGGAAAAGGCAGCGGAAGCGCTGAAGAGTGCATCTGTCACAGCAATGCCGATAAACGCATTCCAGAGAGTAAAGACGGGCGTGAGCAGATGCGCTCTCGTTCCTGCGGTATTCGCACTCTCGGATTCCTCGGCCCGCACATTCCTCCCCGCAGAGGGTTCCGTCCTCATCCCCTCATACGCCGCAGTGCGCAATACAATTTCTCCCTCAACAGCTGAAAAGGTGATATCCGCCATCTTTTCTCCCTCATTTCTCGACATGTACGAGGAAAGGGGGAAGATGCTCATATCGACAAGGGAGATTCCCGGCTGGTTTGAAAAGCTCGGAGGAAGGATGACACTGCCCTCCGGAGAGTTTCTCTCATCTCTCAAGGGAGAGGAATTCTACGCTCTCTACCGCTCTTCTCTCAATTCGTGATGCTCTCCATCCACTTCTTCTTCACCCAGATGCGGCTCACGATAGAGAGTCTCACGACCTCCTCGAAAGAGATGGCGGCATAGACAAGATATACGGGAAGATGAAAAACTCTGCTCGTAAGGAGGGCCAGCGGCACTCCTATGCACCATGTGCCGATAAAGTCGACGTACATACTCAGGTCCGTCCTTCCGCCGGCTCTTATGATACCGCCGCCTATTATCATATTGCTCACCTTCACGGGAGCGTAGAATGCATAGACAAGAAGGAGGGCCGAGGCAAGGGATGAGACTGTGCTTTCAACTGAATAAAGCGAAAGATAAAACTTTCTGACGACTATGAGGATGAGCGACAGGAGGATGCTGAAGAGGACGCCGTATCTCACAACTGTGCGGCTGTGGAGAAACGCCCCGTCGTAATCCTTTCTCCCGAGGTCCTTTCCGATAAGAATTGAGGAAGCCTGGCTCAGGCCCGTGAGAGCTCCGATCATCAGGGACTGCACGGGACCCGTGAGGGAGTACGCTGCGGCGCTTTCACGTCCCAGGTGTCCGTAGACGGAGGCATATACGTTCTCTCCGAGCCCCCAGAAGAACTCGCAGAAGACAATCGGAAGGAAAATTCTGAAGAAGGCCTTCACATAGTCGCTTCCTCTTTTTTCCTCCGCCCTCTTCATCATTTTAAGTGAAGGAACAATCACGAGAACGGCCGCCGTATACTGGCTGATGACTGTCGCCTCCGCGGCTCCTCCTACTCCCCTGCCGAGCGTAAAGATGAAGAGGTAGTTGAAAGAGCTGTTGACGAGGGCCGATGCAAGGGAAGCGTACATGGGAAAAGACGCTCTCTCATGAGAGCGCAGGATTGTTGAGAAGATGAGAGTCAGAGCCTGAGCGGGAAAGCCGAGGCTCACTATGAAAAGATAGCGGGATGCCTCTCTCACAGTCTCCCCGTCGTTCATGTAGAGTCCCATAACGGCCTTCGGTAGAAGAAGTGACGGAATGAGGAAAATAAGTGTCAGGAGAAGCGAGAAGAGAGACGCAAGGCGGAAAGAGCGCCATTCTCCCTCCCCGTCCCCCGCACCGGCGTACTGACTCAGCATTATTCCGTATGCAGAGATCAGAGCCGCAAGGAGTACCGTATAAAAGGAGGAGAACTTCCCGGCTATCCCGACAGCAGCAACGGATACAGTTCCGAGCTGTCCGACCATGAGCTGGTCGATGAGCGAGAACGATGATTGAAGAAGGCTCTGTCCCGTTATGGGGAGCGCAGTCCTTATAAGCGTATTTCTGAATGTGTCCATACCACCCTCTTACAGCGGCATGTTACATCCCTCCTCTTTTCCCTGTCGATAACAATAGCGCCCGAAATAAGAAGAATACCGCCTCATCCTTCCGGGCGCCGGATGGACGGGTATCAGACGTAGCCCTCGGCAAGCATCGCACGCGACACCTTCATGAAGGATGCGATGTTGGCGCCGTCTATGAAGTTGTCCTTATCTGAATAGAGGGAGGCCGCCTCGCTTATATTGCAGTAGATGTTCTTCATGATGTCCTGAAGGCGCTTATCAACCTCATCCCTCGACCAGGAAAGTCTCATTCCGTTCTGGCTCATCTCCAGGCCCGATACTGCAACTCCTCCTGCATTCGCGGCCTTCGCCGGAGCGACGAGAACGCCCGAGGAGACAAGAGTCTTCTCAGCCTCTGTCGAACAGGGCATGTTAGCACCCTCTCCGACATATTTAACGCCGTTCTTCACGAGATTGAGGGCATCCTTCTCGAGGATTTCAAGCTGCGTTGCGCACGGGAATGCATAGTCCGCCTTTATGTCCCAGATCGGATTCGGCTCTCCTCCCCTACGCGGTATATAGACAGTTCCGGGGTACTTTTCGGCATACTCGGAGATTCTTCCCCTGAGGACATTCTTCAGCATCTTAACGTACTCGAGCTTCTCCCTGTCGATTCCCTTCTCGTCGTATATCATGCCACTGCTGTCGGAGAGAGTGACGACCTTTCCCCCCAGCTGGTTTATCTTCTCGACGGTATACTGCGCAACATTACCCGACCCAGAAACAAGAGATACCGAACCTTCAATTCCCATTGCCCTCTCTGCAAGAATCGCCTCCGTGAGGTACACAAGTCCGTAGCCTGTGGCCTCCGGTCTTATGAGAGAGCCTCCGAAATCGAGTCCCTTTCCTGTAAAGGTTCCGGTAAAGGAGTTCGTGATCCTCTTGTACTGTCCGAAGAGGTAGCCGATCTCCCTTCCTCCGACTCCAATGTCGCCTGCCGGAACATCGGTATCCGGCCCGATATGGCGGTAGAGCTCGGTGATGAAGGACTGGCAGAAGCGCATGACCTCACCCTCGCTCTTTCCCTTGGGATCGAAGTCGCTTCCGCCCTTTCCACCTCCCATCGGGAGAGACGTGAGGCAGTTCTTGAACACCTGCTCGAATGCAAGGAACTTCATTATCGAGAGATTGACCGACGGATGGAACCTCAGTCCCCCCTTATACGGGCCGATGGCGGAGGACATCTGCACTCTGTATCCTCTGTTGATCTCGAGCCTTCCTTCGTCGTTCACCCACGGCACACGGAAGATAACTGCACGCTCGGGCTCGACCATCCTCTCTAGAACTCTGTTATAGATTACATCGGGAAACCTTCCGATGACCTTGTCGATTGAAGAAAGGAAATTTCGTACCGCACTCTGGAACTCGACCTCGCCGGGATTACAAGTCATAACCCGTTCCATCACTTTTTCCGTTACTGCATTCACTTCTGACCCTCCTGAAAACCGCTGTTTTTAGCTTTTTCTCAAAAAATAGGAGATATTCTGCGTTTTAGTCAATGCAATATTGAAAAAACAGCCATCTGGAGACGCAACTTTACGCCCCTTTTCAAAAGCTGTCAGAATGCGTAAAACTACGTATCCGAAAGATTATCGTCGTTTTTCTGATGAAAATGAAAACTCAGAGCCGGAATGCTTTTCTCTTCGTCAGATTCCGCCGTCTTTCACTTTTTCAGAAATCCGAGGCATCTTTCCTTATAATCCGGCGCTTCGTCGTAGACTGCGTGTCCGTAAGACGACGGATAGATGTAGATTTCACATCCCAGCACAGAGGCTATCTCCCTCGAAGAATCGGCCGTCACAACCCTGTCACCTTCGCATCCGATTACGAGAACGGGGCATTTGATTTTTCCAAGTTCATCATACGAGTTGTAGTCAAGACAGGATGATGCAAGGATGATGAAGCGCTCCCACTCCTCTTCCGTTATCCCACGGTTCGAGGCAATGAGAGATTCTCTGTAGAGCGAGAGTGTGCTTTCGGAGTAGACGGCGTCTACAAATCTTTCGAGAAGCCCCTCCTCGTCCCTCTCCTCCGCCTTTTCCAGCCATACCGAGCCGACGGAGAGGAAGGTGTCGTTGGGACGCGAGAGCGTCGATCCCAGAATAAGTTTTGATACAAGTTCCGGATGGTCGGATGCAAGATAAATGGCAATCATCCCTCCCTGCGAGGCCCCGAAAACGGCAGATGACGAGAGGCCGAGAGCGGACATGGCCGCTGCTGTGTCCGAGGCCATGCCGCGGATAGTATATCCGCTTTCGATATTCTTCTTCCTGTCGAAGAGATAGACGGTGTACTCGTCCTCAAACACACTGTAGGCTGCCTCCACGGCACCGGAGAGATTCATGACACTGTGAACCGAGAGCCCGGGGAGTATGACGAAAGTCTTCTCTCCCTTTCCGAATGAGATGTAATCCATTTCCCCGCCGTCGAATACGACAGTCTTCACGCTATCCTCCTTCTCATCCGTTTCCCGTCAACACACACCATAGTGACGAGAAGCAGCACAGAAACCGTTTTTTCATGCGGATAACTTAATCCCGGAGGGAGGAAGAATCAAGGTCGGAAAAACAAAAATCACCTTAGAAGTATAGAAAAGATGACCCTTTCCCCTGTACGATATGGTTATGTCATCATGGAGAAACCTTTTCCCGCCCCAGATTCTCGAGAGAGGGCGGAATTACTATCTGGGCGAAGCTGTAAACGGCCTTGAACGCCACGGGAACGACTTCACGGCAACAGTTACAGGGGGCGGCGATTACTACGTAGGCCTTACAGTATCTAACGGGAAGGTATCAAGTCCCGTATGCACATGCCCCTATGCCGGGGACCATCTCTACTGCAAGCATATGGCTGCTGTGCTCTACGCCATAGAGGAGGAATACGGAAAGGACGTATTTGCTGCCGCCGCTGCACCTCCCGTCAAGAAGCCCTCCCCTGTCCCCGATAAGTACACCACGCTCACATTCGAGGACGACGGAGGCTTTCACTATCTCAACTTCGGAAAAAGTCTCGATGTATACAAACCATCAAAGGATGACTATGAAAAAGCGCTGGAATTTTACAGAAACGGTGCAGTCAGGAACATATCTGCAAGAGAGGGCGACGGCAGTTATCCGGAGAAGGAGCTTTCGTACAGCGCTCGTGTGGAGGACAGCGAAAAAGGGGATCAGACCGTCGTTACGATAACGCTCGGAAAGGACGGCATAAAATACATAAGCTGCACAAGGATAAATTCATGGTACTACTCATCCTCCGTTCTCAGGCCGGAATGCCGCATATTCTCCGCCGACAGAACAGGAACATACCAGCTCTGTGTGCATAAGACCGCAGCTCTTCTATCGCTTTTCGACTTTCTCCACGAGAACCGTGACTGTATAGACTTCTCGGACAAGGCGGCGGTGGACTTTATAAACAATTTCCATAAGACAACACCGAAGAAGAAGACCGCGGCAGAGACGGGGGACATTTCTGTCGATATAGAGCCGACGCTTCTCTGGTCTTCTGCAGCAGTCACACTCAGAGTCTCCGGTCCCAAAGGAAGATTATACAAAGTGCATGATGTCGGAAAGCTCATCTGTGGCATCACACAGAAGGATGTCTACAATATCACAAAGGAAAACGCGATAGATTTCAGTAAAGCGCACCTCACAGAGAGGGCAGAGAGGTTCATGAAGGTTGCGCAGAGTGCACAGCTCCAGAATCTTGTGCACAAATACACGTCAGCAGGGGACAGGGACTACCTTTACATATGCTGGGTGTACGACGAATTCTTCTCTTCGCTCGAAGACGGCGATGTCCTCCTCCCCGGCGGTGAAAAACTGACGCTGGCCTCTTCCCGGCCGTCCTTCACAGCGAGAATCGACGAGAGAGTCGAAGGCTCGAGGAGAATCGGTGTCACTGTCACGGGTTCCATCACAACAGGTAAGGAGTCCCAGCGCTACATCTACTGGCTTGACGGCACAACATTATACAGAGGCGACAAGAACGAACTCGGCTCGGCCGCGCAGTTCATGAAGACAGCAGACCGCAGCGGAAACTTCTCGTTCACTGTCGGAATGGGGCTCATCGACAGATTCTATCAAAGTGTACTTCCCGAACTCAGAAAAGCGGGAAAAATCGAGGACAATGCCCTGGAGAAGATTGAAGGCGTTCTCAAGGAGGCTCCGACGGCACTCTTCTACGTCGAAGTCCTCAACGACAACATAGTCTGCTCCGTCCGCTTCAGATACGACAGAAAGGAGCTCACTCTCTACCCCTCCTACAGTCACTTCAACGATGTCAGAAGCCGCCTCTGTCCGGAATTCCAGAGCGAAATCTCCGATTTCCTCGACTCTGTATTCAACGGTAAATACTCCGCTGACGGCCTCTGGATTCTTTCCGAAAGCGAAGAAGGTCTCTACTCCTTCTACAGAGATGGTTTGGAAGCTCTTTCAGAGAAGGGAGAACTCTACGTCACAGACGAAGTCAAGAAAGTAGTCGTGAAGAAGATGCCTCCTGTGAAGAGCACGCTCGACATCGACGAGAAGGATGACAGCATTCTCAACTTCACGCTCGACCTGCAGGG
>CAVFZO010000076.1:0-10086 GCA_963626925.1 Clostridium sp. AM49-4BH | reverse complement strand
TATACAGGCAGAGGACGGGTAAACAAATACAAATGGCAGACATACGAATGCCATATGTATACAAAGTAGCTGTCTAGCAATAGCAGTAGCGGTGTCATGGACGCACCCATGGAAGAGCAATCTCAGCCATGATGCTCTGGTAATTTATTACCGAGTAGTTCACTTTTGATACACCAATAAACGAAAACACAACATTAATCGCAAAATGGAGTTATACAACAACTTACAACATTGGAGATACGGGCCCTGCCGGCGGTATCATATTCTATGATGCAGGAAAGGAAGTGGAGGCGAGCTATGAAGTCAGTCAGGGAAATTATGTCGTTTATACATGGCGCTATCTCGAGGCTGCTCCAAAAGACGTTGACAAAACAAAGTCGTGGGGAGGAAATAGTTCGACAACTGCCCCGCAGAATACCGAGGTAGGATACGGAAAATCTAATACCGAGACACTGATAAGAACGTCCAACAAATATTATGCTGCCGCGGCTTGTGCTGATTATGGTAACGGAACAGCGTATGATGACTGGTTTCTGCCAAGCCTTGAAGAACTGGAACTCATGTACAAAAATCTGAAAGAAAAGGGTCTGGGCGGAACATGGGAAGATGACTGGTACTGGTCAAGTTCGGGAAACGGCAATGTTTCCGCATGGTCTTTGAATTTCAGTGACGGCAGCCAAACCCCAATTACCGGCACTAGAAGCAAGAAAGCACGTCCGATCAGAGCCTTTTAGCCTGTAGGCGAATTCGCATAATAACGAAAGCTCCCCGCCCTGCAGCAGGGGGCTTCTTTATTTCAGAGAATCCTCATTCAGAATGACAGGAAAAGGAATAAAAGACAAAGATCTTGCGGCGCGCCGCCTAAGGTTTTATCCTGGTAGCCGGTGGAAAGATGAATACGGCAGCCGGACGGAAGACAGCAGATAACAGAAGGGAGCTTGAGAAAGGGTTTGAGGCCGCTTTCATAGACTCCTCTGTAGTTGCCGATGCACAGCTGAAGCCGTCCTTTCTCTCCAACATTCCGAAAGAGGGAAAGAAGGTTCTCTCCGAGCTCGAGGATCTTCTGCTCTCATGCGACAGTTATTTCATGAGCGTTGCCTTCATAACAATGGACGGAATAACACCCCTTTTGGAGACGCTGAAGGAACTGGACGACAAGGGTGTGAAGGGAC
The DNA here is from genome assembly GCA_963626925.1 of Clostridium sp. AM49-4BH. Classification (GTDB taxonomy): domain Bacteria; phylum Spirochaetota; class Spirochaetia; order Sphaerochaetales; family Sphaerochaetaceae; genus Ornithospirochaeta. The sequence goes on along the minus strand of CAVFZO010000076.1, from coordinate 8,914 downwards.
GTATTCTCACAACCGACTATCTTGCATTCTCGGATCCGAAGGCCCTGGACAAACTTGATTCGTTTTCGTCCCTCGAACTGAGGATGTTCAACTCCCATACGGCAGGCTGCGGACTCCACTCGAAGGGATATGTCTTCCACAGAGACGGAACCTACAGGATAATCATCGGCTCATCGAATATCACGGCAAGAGCCCTCACTCTCAACAGGGAATGGAATACAAAGATCGTCGCAGAAGAGGACGGTGAGCTGACGAAGGCCGTGAAAAGCGAATTCGAGGAGCTCTGGAGAGACGAGAATACGCACCTCTATGCTTCAGTCAGGGACGAATACCGTGAAGAGTTCGAGATAACGAAAAAGCAGAGGGAGGCGGCGCTTTCTGAAAACCCCGTCTCCTTTGAAAAGTATACCCTCTCCCCCAACTCCATGCAGGTCGGCTTCATCACTAACCTGAAAAGGATAATCGAAAGCGGAGAGGACAGGGCCCTCCTGATTTCTGCAACGGGAACGGGTAAGACGTATGCCTCCGCATTTGCGATGAGGGAATTCGGATACAAGCACGTTCTGTTTCTTGTCCACCGCGGACAACTTGCCGAACAGACGAGAATCTCCTACGAGAAGGTCTTCGGCTCCTCGGTGACATTCGGCATCGTGGGTGCGGGAAAGAACGAGAGGGACAGGGATTACATATTCGGCCTTGTACAGACCATTTCTAAAGACGACACGCTGCATTCCTTCCCTCCCGATTACTTCGACGCCGTAATTCTCGACGAAGCCCATCATTCGGCCGCGGGAAGCTATAAGAAGATTCTCTCGTACTTCAAGCCCCGACTCTGGCTAGGAATGACCGCAACACCGGACAAGAGAGACGACAATATCGAGGGAAGGAACATCTACGAGATATTCAACTACCAGATTGCCTATGAGATAAGGCTGAAGGAGGCGATGGAGCAAAACCTCCTCTGTCCCTTCCACTACTTCGGTCTGACAGACATTGCATCGGTATCCGACACCAGAAAGCTGACAGCCTCCGATTTCAACAGACTTGTCTCCTCTGAGCGTGTCGACAGGATTATCGAGAAGGCCGAATACTTCGGCTGGAGCGGGGAAAGGGTCAAGGGTCTTGTATTCTGCTCGAGAATCGAAGAGTCCGTAAGGCTCTCCGGAGAGTTCAACAGCCGCGGCTACAGAACGATCGCCCTCAACGGCGACAGCTCCGCCGAGGAAAGGGCCAGGGCCTTCGAACGCCTCGGAAAGGACGAGGGGGACGATGCCCTCGATTACATATTCTCCGTCGAAATCCTCAACGAAGGTGTCGACATAGTAGAGGTCAACCAGGTCATCATGCTGCGTCCGACCGAGTCCCCCATCGTTTTCATCCAGCAGCTCGGACGAGGCCTCAGAAAGGCTGCCGGCAAGGACTATGTCGTAGTTCTGGACTTCATCGGCAACTACGAGAACAACTTCATGATTCCCGTGGCGCTCTCGGGGGACAGAAGCTACAACCGTGACACGATTAAGAGATACGTCATCAGCGGCAACAACACAATACCGGGCGCTTCTACGATCCACTTCGACAGGATTGCGAAGGAGAGAATCTTCGCTTCCATCGAAAGGCTCAGCGGAATAAAGAGAATAATCCGGGAAAGCTACACTACTCTGAAGACAAAGCTCGGACGACGGCCCTACCTCGAGGATTTCCTCGTGCACGGAGAGGCTGATCCCATCCTGATTGTAAGAGAATACAAGAGCTACCAGAACTTCATCAGAAAAGTCGATCCGGAGAGCATGGTGGAGCTTACCGCAGGCGAAGAGACCATCCTCGAATACCTCTCGAAGACCGTGCTCTCCGGCGTGAGACCGTACGAACTCGAAATACTCTCCCTCCTTCTCTCCGTTCCATTCATCACATACAGCGACATAAGGGACAGAATCCGGAAGGAATACGGATTCCCGGTGGACGATGCCACCATCACAGCCGCTGTGAAGGTTCTCAAGGGAGAATTCGTCAACAAGGACGAAGAGAGGGAGAAATACGGCGTTATAAATGCTCTTTCGGGAGAGAGGCATACACTCATACGGGGTGCTCTCTACAGCGAGATAGAAAGAAATACGGAGTACAGAAGGCAGTTCGAGGACATAATCAGGGTCGGAAAGGAACGCTACAGGGAGAAGTATCTTCCGCACTCTGCAGACGACGACAGATTCGTCCTCTTCGAAAAGTATTCACGGCGTGATGTCTCCCTCATCATCAATGAAGAGAAGGACATGTCGTCGGTCATGTACGGCAAGTATAAAAACGGCGACGATGTTTTCCTCTTCGTTACTTATCACAAAGAGACAAGTACGGATGCAACAAGAGAGTATCTCTCGGGAAAGCCCGACTACTCGGACAGATTCGAAAACAACAGCATCTTCCTCTGGGACTCCCAGATCGGGAAGGGGCCGGAAAGCGGATATATGAAAGATGTTCTGACTGCAGAGAAGAAGCATCTTCTCGTGAAGAAAAGCGACGCCGAGACTTCGTTCTACTATATGGGACTCTTCGATGTGGTGAGAAGCTACGGAGCGAAGAAGAAGGACAACAACGGAGTCGAAAGAGATATTACCAAGGTCATAATGAAAATGCATAATAGCGTAAGAGATGATCTGTTGAGGTATCTTGAAAGCAGCATCGAAGAAAAGGAAGAAGGACTGGCATAAATGAAAACAGTAAAAGTGGTGGCCGCCGTCATCAGAAAGGAGAACAGAATCTTTGCAACTGAACGCGGCTACGGAGAGTTCAAGGATATGTGGGAATTTCCGGGAGGAAAGATTGAAAACGGAGAAAACGGACGGGAAGCTCTCATGAGGGAGATAAAGGAAGAGCTCGATACGACTGTCGACGTCGGGGAGTACATCGACACGATAGAGTACGACTATCCGACGTTCCATCTTTCTATGGAGTGCTACTGGTGCACGGTGAAGGAGGGCAGACTCACGCTCCTCGAGCACGAGAACGCCAGATGGCTCGACAGGGATTCCCTCTTGTCGGTAGAATGGCTTCCCGCAGACCTTGTGATAATCGACAAGGTGAAAGAAGGTCTTGAAAAATAGAATAAGGCAAAAATGGAGGTACCTACGTATATCGGATGAGGTCCTCTTTTATTGTCCCTTTCCTATAAGGGAGATCTATTTTATTACTTCTAAATGATTTTCATTACACAAAAACACTAGATTTCCACGTATTCTATCTCTTTTCAGAATGGTTTCTATCAAAGCAAATATCGATGACATCTTTAAAGTCCAGTTCAACCAGCACGAAAAAGGTTGTAACCTTCGAGATGCAGTTATGTTTAGAAGAATAGAAAGAAAAAATATTCCCTTATCGGTATATATATTACTATCATTCCAAAAGGAAAGTCAGAATAATGAAAATAGATTTTCTAGATAAATTCAAAGTTGTGCGACCTCTTCCTGACACATACAAGCTGGATAAAAATGGAATGCCTATTGTGAAAAGAAGCACAGTTTCAATACAAACGTTAAGAGATATCCAGTACCTGAATGTTCAGAGTCTTGCATCAATCAGAAAGCATAAGAACTCGCTCCTTCTGTTTTTCTCATATGACAAGATACTGCAGAAATATTGGGACAATCCTCTGAAGTATATTCCTCTTCTTCAACTCTCCAAACTTTGTTGCACACCGGATTTTTCTATTTACCCGGGAATGAATAAATGGGAGATGTCTCATAATATCTATAAAAACAGATGGCTGGGGTGCCTCTGGCAATCATATGGTGTTCCTGTAATATGTTCTGTCTCATGGGCAGATGATAGTACATTCGATGTCTGTTTTTCGGGGATAGAAAAAGGAAGCATAGTTGCTGTTTCAACTCTGGGATGTACTCAGGTAAATAAAAGTTCATTAATTTGTTGTTACAAAAGAATGATGGAAACAATCAAGCCTTCCCTCGTAATTGTGTATGGAACCTTTATCGACGGCATCTTCGGTGACATCATACTGATTAACTACAGGGAAAGTTTTTATGCAAACGCTGAAGCAAAGCAGCTTTTCTTATTTCCCAAGAATAGGATACTTACAATATAGGAGGTCATCTGAATGGGTGGACGAGGTTCTTTTTTAAATGTTTCTTCTGACGATTTTACATTCACTGAAGGTGGACAGACATATCATTCTCTTGGCTTTGTTGATAACGTCGAAGTTCTGATACGTAATCCAGGCATGTCCGTCAAAGCTCCGGAATACTCACATTCTCCAAATAGAGTGTACGCAATAATCCAGAATGGATGCCTTAAACACCTCACATACTATGACGGTAATCACCGGCAGGTTGCAAGTATCGACTTTCTGCATTATCACGATGGTCTGAAGCCGCACAAGCATCTTTTTATGGATCATTCAACCCCTGCGCTACGAATAACTGAAGAAGAATTCAGTCTGTCAAATAAAATAAGGAGAAAGTATAAGCTCACATGAAAGAATATTACACAACAGTAGATGATTTCACGAACGAGTATTCCTACGGACGTCTGTTTTCATGGGAATCTCCTGACGGAGAAGAAAAATACATGGGGCTGGAATTCCTGTATAAGGGACATTACTACCGGTTCTGCAAAGAACCCAACGGCCTCTTTCATGTTATGGAGATGGTTACAGAGAAAAACAGTTATCCCGACTGTGATAGTTTCAAAGATATCGGATGGTACAAGTCGATGGATGAACTTATTGAAAACTGTTCAATATGCACAGAAGAATTCAAGGATGTGATAATTTCCCGGGAGCTGGTTATTCTCAGCAAAGATTGACCTGGCCGGGCTCGCTTGAGAGGCTGCTGTTAAAGCGAGATGTAACCGCCATGCATTATTTGTCAATTTCAACTTTCCACAAATCAGGCAAAATCGATGCATAGTCACTCCAACGACCAGGGGCAGAACTTTTAGATTCCGCCCCTGCTGTTAGAGTCGCATTCAAGAGCAGCGAAACACTCACTGTTTAATTTCTTGATCAGAGCCAAGAGAAGCTTAAGAAATACACATCATTGTCCTTCCAGAAAGGCTGAGACACACCTGTTGATTATTTGATCAGTTATGAAGCGGCTTCGGCCAATTGCTGATACTGATTCAATCCGGGGAACTTCAATATGCCATTTCGTAGAAGAAATCGCTGTTACTACTTCGATAGAAGCTTCCTGCTTGCCTCCCTTCCCTTTTCGGCAAGTTCCTCTTCGTCCCATCCTGTGAGGTGTCCGTCATAGACGACGAAGGAGCCGTTGACGATTGTGTACTTCGTCTCGTGCTTCGTCCCGCAGAAAAGAAGCGACGCCGCTGGGTCTGTCTGACTTCCTGCATATTCGAGGCCCGATACATCGAATGCCGCGATATCGGCACCCCATCCCGGTTCGAGTTTCCCGAGAGAGCCGAACTGGAGCATCTTTGCGCCGTTCTCGCTCGCCATTTTAAATACATCACGGGCACCGAGGCTTGTTGAACCGTACTTCACCCTCTGCAGAAGGAGTGCGTTCCTCATCTCCCCGAGCATATCTGACGAGTCGTTCGATGCAGAGCCGTCGACTCCTATTCCCACGTTGATTCCGAGGTCGAGCATATCTCTTACTCTGCAGATTCCGCTTCCGAGTCTCATGTTCGACGACGGGCAGTGTGCGATGGACGTATGTGTCGAAGCAAGAAGTTCCAGTTCGCTGTCGTTGAAGTGGATGCCGTGGGCATAGAATACGCCTTCTCCTATGAGCTCACACTCCTGCATGAGTTCAAGGGGCCTGAGGCCGTACATCCTGAGGCATGTCTCCTCCTCGTCCATCGTTTCGCAGAGGTGTGTATGAAGTCCCACACCGTATTTTCTCGCAAGTCTCGAAGATTCAAGCATGCAGCGCTTCGTGACGCTGAATGGGGAGCATGGAGCAAGGACGATTTTATGCATCGCAAGAGGCGCCGGATCATGGAATGTCTTTATGCACCTCTCGCTGTCGAGAAGTATCTCCTCTTCGCTCTGCACGACGCTGTCGGGAGGAAGGCCTCCGTCCTTTTTCGAGAGGCTCATCGAGCCGCGTGTCGGACTGAAGCGCATGCCTATCCTGTCGGCTGCTTCGAACTGGAGCGCCATCGCATCGCCTTCGAATCCCCTGGGGTAGACGTAATGATGGTCTGTCGTACATGTACATCCTGTCTTCGCAAGCTCAGCCATCGCCAGCGATGATGATATGTAGACACTCTCGCCATCCAGGTTCTTCCATCGCTCATAAAGATATACAAGCCAGTCGAAGAGCTTGGCATCCTGAACAGCCGGTATGTTTCTTGTCAGTGTCTGATAGAAGTGATGATGAGTGTTCACAAAGCCCGGAACTACTACAAGCGACGAACAGTCTATGCACTCGGCGCCTCTTGTCTCGAGACTTCTTCCGATTTCCTTTACCTGGTTACCCTCGATTCTGAGGTCGACTCCCGACTGACACGGCTTTGCGGGATCGGTCATGAGGGAGTATATGTTCTTCAGTATGATGTGTGACATCCTTTTTTTCCTCCGCCTCTGATTTTACCATCAAAGAAGGGGGCTGTGTGTTGCAATATCTCGCAAATTTCAAAAGAATAATAGACGGGAACATAAATGGCTGGAATTATTGATTATCTTGAATGGCGCGGGGACCTTCCGCTTTCATCATACCCCTTCAATGAAGTCGACGGCGGCATACTTGCGCGCCTGGCTTATCTGAAGTTCGAACTTGCGGGAAGAGAATGGCAGGGAGAGAGGCTCGGAAAAGCTCTGAAAGCACTTCTCCCGGTTCCGGAGAATGAAAAGGGAAAGTACGACGACGCCTTCATTACGGCGCTCTTCTCGTCTGAGCGCTTTTCGCCGCTGAGAATTCTCGACTACACCTCCGTCCTAGAGAATGAAAGTCAGACGCAGTTTGCAGCCGTCACCCTCAAAGACGAGGAAAGCGGACGCATCTACCTCTTCTACCGCGGGACCGACAACACCATACTCGGCCTCAAGGAAGACTTCAACATGTCCTTCATGACAGTCATTCCGGGTCAGATCAGGGCCCTCGAGTACCTCAAGACCGTTATGAAAAGGTATGACGGCACGTTCATACTCGGAGGCCACAGCAAAGGCGGCAACTTTGCCGTTTATGCTTCCTCGTTCATAGAAGAGGAATCTCAGAAGAGAATCGAAGCCATATACAACTACGACGGTCCCGGATTCGAAGAGAGTGTCATAGAGACGGAGGGCTACCGCAGAATCTGTCCTCTTGTATCCACCTTCATTCCGCAGACCTCAATTGTCGGCATGATGCTCGAGCATGAGGAGAAGTACACGTTCGTCCATTCCTCCGGCTCCGGGGTGGGACAGCACAACATCTACTCATGGGATGTAAAGTGCACATCGTTTGTACACCTCGACGGCGTCGATCACAGTTCGCGCTTCATAGACGGGGCATTGAAATCATGGCTGAAGAACCTTGACAGGGAAAAAAGAGGCGAGTTCATCGATGCAGTCTACACTATCATGGAGGCGAGCGGAGCGGAAACACTGAAGGAACTCAGTGATAAGTGGTTTGCTTCGGGTATAAAGATCATAAAGGAATACAGGAGTCTACCTCCGGAAACGAGGAAGACGATGAGCGAGGCAATGGGTGTTCTCTTCAGAAGTTCGAAGGAAAGTCTGAAGAATCTCAGAAAGTAGAGAAATACTCCTGAATCATCTCCCTCTCGGTTGTATGGGTAAGCGAAAGCTGCAGGAGGATTCTAGCCTTCGTGGGGGCGAGATTATCACCTATGATGACGTTGGGGTATACGTCGAACTTGTCATCCGGCACTATGATACCGTTCCCGATACGGCTTGTTCTGACAACAGGTACCGAGAGGGTTCCGACAGTGTCGTTGAAGGCGTTGGAGTAGTTGCCGTTACCGGCCCCGACAAGGACGATGCCGTCGGCACGCTCGGCGCTTGTTCTGAGTATTACAGGGTCTGCATCCACATAGAAGAATACGATTTCGACCTTCGGAAGCGCCGTGAGGCTGTCGACAAAGAAGGGAGACGAGGTCGTATGGGGACGCATGGACTGGTTGTAGAAGCGTATTTCATCATCGATTATGTATCCCATCATGCCGAAGTCCCTTCCCCCGAATGCTGTAACTGATGTCGTCGAAAGTTTCTGGAAGTCCCTCGCTCCGTAGATGCTGTCGGAGAATACACACATGACGCCCCTTCCCTTCGCCTTCTCTGATGATGCCACGGCTACTGCCTGATAGAGATTCATCGGCCCGTCGGCACTGGTTGCCGTACTCGGCCTCATGGCTCCTGTCACGACGATGGGCTTATCTGTATGACATGTGAGATGCAGAAAGTATGCCGTCTCCTCCATCGTATCGGTTCCGTGTGTGATAACAAAGCCGTCGACAAGAGGATCCCGGCTGAGTGAATTGATACGGCGTGCAAGCTCGAGCCAGTCAGATGATGTGATATCGTCGGAATTGACGTTTGTAATCTGGATTTCCCTCAGGTCTGCAAGCTCCCCTATCCCGTCGACGGAGGAAGCTATGCTCTCTATCGAGAGCTGGCCGGGGACGTAGTTCGTCTGGCTTCCTTTTCTTCCCTTACCTGCAATCGTACCGCCTGTGGCAAGTACGACAACTGTCTTCTTCCTCTTCATCTCTTCTCTATCCTTTCACCAATCATTGTAACAGCAAAATTCACTGTTGAGAATTCACATCGAGGGACCGGAATCTCCCTTAATGAGCGGACGCTCATCCTCATACCCACGTCGTAAGAATCTCATCCCTCCCTTAGAAACATCCCTGCTTGCGCAGAGCAGACGAAAGAATAAGAATCTGCAAAGATAGGGCAATTGCATAATCCTTACTAATACATACCAAATCGTTACAAATCCTCTGA
>CAVFZO010000075.1:0-10466 GCA_963626925.1 Clostridium sp. AM49-4BH | reverse complement strand
AAACAAGCTTTTCAAGGGCGTCGGGGCTCAATGTGTAGCCTGACCTGACAACCATTATGGAATCGCCCTTCCTTATAAGATACGTAGAGCCCGAGAGGAAGGCTTCGTCGGCGCCGGCGATAATGACCGACTCTCTTGTATTATATGGATAAATTTCGTCTTCGACTGCACGCCTCAGGCTCTCCCAGCGTGTGGTGAATACCGCGTAGGAGATGTACGCAACTTCGTACTCTTCAGCCTTGTCATAGACGCTCTCTCCCTCATTTACACCGAAGCTCTCGTCGAAGTACGACGAATAGGAGGCAATGAATGATGACGAGGATGACGCCGTCGTTGTCCTGTAGCTTCCGTCAGTCCGCCCTCCGAGGTCTTCGAGAGAGAGCGGTATCTCATCGGAGTAGAGCTTATAGGTGGAGGATCCCACCTTTATGCTCTCGGAGCTTTTCTTTTCACTGAGGAAGGAATCAAGAAGGAGGAAGGCTGCGAATGCAAGAAGGAACCAGAAGACGAGGCGTGTCGACAGGTCAAGAAGGGGCTTCTTTATCTTCCTGAAGAACCTCTCGATGAATGCTCCTGCTGAATAAACCGTACAAAAAGCAAGGAATATAAAGAGGAGCACGAAGGAGAATATGTATGAATTCGACGAGAAAACCTTCGCAAGGCTGTGTGTTATGAGGAGAAAGAAAGCAGTGAAGTAGAGAACGCAGAGAAGAAGATTCGAAAGCGCTTTACGCTTTCCCCTCCTCTGAGCCTTCTTCTCGCTCTCCTCATCGGGAATCAGGACTTCGGGGTTATCGACTTCGGCCCTGAGATAGACGTGACGGCGTCTGTCGTCCATAGTCTCTGCTCGTCCGACGCATATGCTGTCCCAGCCCTTCTCTCTCAGAAAGACAAGTTCCTCCCTGACCTGAAGCTCTGTCGAGACATCCCTTCCGTGTGCATATAAGGAAAGTGCACAGACGGGACGACTGTCGTTTCTGTTCTCGAAATAGAAGCTGTTTCCGCTAACTTTTACAAGGAACCTCCCCTCCTTCCTGTTCTTTTCAAGAAAGGCGGTAAGTTCGCTGTCGGTATGTCTTGTTATCTGGAAGAACTTCCTGACCATGATGTAAGGGTAATTGAAAGGGACTCTTTTTACGAGTCCCCTTCCACTAAAATCCGAGTTCCTTCTGCTTCAGAGGGCACGCCACAAAGTGATTGGGTTTGACCTCGATAAGCTTCGGCACTTCACTTCTGCACACTTCGTCACGGCAGATGAGGCAGCGCTTGGCAAATCTGCACTCCTTAGGAGGCTCGATAGGAGATGTGATCTCACCCTTGAGCTTGACCCTCTCTCTCCTGTGTCCGAGTTCCGGAATCGGGATAGCGGAGAGCAGCGCCTGTGTATAGGGGTGGATGGGATTCTCGAAAAGCTCCTCGGAGGGTGCCTTCTCAACTATCTGTCCCAGGTACATGACTGCGATGTCGTCGGAGAAATGGTTGACGACGGAGAGATCGTGAGTGATGAAGATGTACGTCAGTCCGAGCTTCTCCTGAAGTTCCTTCAAGAGATTCAGAATCTGGGCCTGGATCGAGACGTCCAGTGCAGATACAGGTTCATCACAGATGATGAGCTTGGGCTCCATTGCAAGGGCTCTCGCTATTCCTATACGCTGCCGCCTTCCGCCGTCGAGCTCGTGGGGATAGGTATTGATGTATCTTTCGGCCAGTCCCACGGTGTCCATCAGCTCGAGAACCCTGTCCTCGATTGCATGGTGTCCGGTAAGGATTCTGTTCTCCTTTATGGGCTCTGCGATAATCTGGCTCACGGTCTTCTTGGGATCGAGGGACGAATACGGATCCTGGAAGATGATCTGCATATCCTTCCTCATGTGACGCATCTCACTTCTGCTGAGCTTCGTGACGTCCTTTCCCTCGAAGATGACCTCACCGTCGGTCGGCTCGATGAGGCGCAGTATTACACGTCCCGTCGTACTTTTGCCGCATCCTGATTCTCCGACAAGGCCCAATGTCTTTCCCCTCTCGATCGTGAAGTTAATATCATCAACGGCATGGAGCATTCCGCGGGAGGTCTTGAAATATTTTTTAAGGTTTCTTACTTCTAGAATATTGTCGCTCATTTTCTGTTCCTTTCGAGCGTGAAGCCCTCTTCTCTGTCATAACGCGAACATGCAACAAAGTGTGTGCCGCCCATATTCTTCAGCTCGGGGATGCTCTCTGAGCATTCGGGCGTGGCATAGCTGCAGCGCGGTGCGAACGGACAACCCTTCGGAAGATCCGTCGGATCGGGCATCAGGCCGTGGATGGGCTTGAGTTTCGCCGTCCTGTTCTTGATGTTCGGAAGCGAATTGAAGAGCCCCTCGGTGTACGGGTGTCTCGTCGTGCCGAAGACCTCCTCGAGGGAGCCCTCCTCGACGATGCGCCCCGCATACATGACGGCAACCTCATCGCAGACTTCGGCGACGATGCCGAGGTCATGGGTGATCATGATCATCGAGGTGTTGTACTTCTCCTTGAGCTCGTTCATAAGTTCGAGAACCTGTGCCTGGATTGTGACGTCGAGGGCAGTGGTGGGCTCATCGGCTATGAGGAGTTTGGGGTTGCAGGCAAGTGCGATTGCTATGACGACTCTCTGCTTCATGCCGCCGGAGAACTGATGGGGATACTCGTTTGCACGGCCCCGCGGGATACCGACAAGCTCCAGCATGTCCCCCGCCTTCTTCATGGCCTCTTCATGTCCCAGCTTCTCGTGTATCGAAATCGACTCGGCAATCTGCTCACCGACAGTGAATACGGGGTTGAGGGCCGTCATCGGGTCCTGGAAGATCATCGAGATCTCCTTACCCCTGACCTGCTCGAGTTCTCCCGTGGAGATGTCCCTGACATCCCTGCCTCCGATTTCGAGGCGCCTGCACTCGACGACTCCCGGCGGATCGGGAACAAGGCGGAGCATTGCAAGTGCTGTCGTAGTCTTTCCCGCCCCCGTCTCACCGACGAGTCCCAGCGTCCTCTTGTATCCGAGTTTAAGGTTTACTCCGTTGACGGCGTAGACTATGCCGTCCTCCGTTTCGAATCTTACACGGAGGTCTTCTATGTTCAGAATCTCTCTTTCTTCCATATCTTCCTCCTTATCTCTTGAGCTTCGGGTCGAGTGCATCTCTCAGTCCGTCTCCGAGGAGATTGAGCGAGAGGACGGTGATCATGATTGCAATACCCGGGAAGAGTGTCATGTAGCTGTAGTCACGGATATAGAGTCTTCCTGCAGAGAGCATGCTTCCCCATTCGGGAGCCGGAGCGGGAACGCCCAGGCCCAGGAACGAGAGCTGTGCTGCAGATATGATTGCAGATCCGACTCTCAGCGTCGCCTGAACGATGATCTGGCTGAGACAGTTCGGGATGATGTGTATGAGGACTATCTTCCAGTCGGGCTGTCCGATGGCACGTGCAGCTTCGACATATTCCTCGCCTCTGACAACGAGAACGGCAGCTCTTGCCACACGCACGAACGGTGCCGTCGAAGCAATACCGACCGCGATCATGAGGTTGAGGGTGCTCTTTCCAAGTGCCGACACGACGGCTATAGCCATCAGAACGGAAGGAATCGAGGAGAAGATGTCGCACACTCTCATGACGATATTTTCGAAGACGCCTCCGATATAGCCTGCAGCCGATCCGAGGATGACGCCCACAAAAAGGGCGATCATGACTGCCACGACGCCGACGGCAAGCGAATAGCGTGCGCCGTAGACGATGCGGGCGAAGATATCACGTCCGAGTTCATCGGTGCCGCAGATGTGCTTTGCCGAAGGCCACTGCATTCTCTCGCGGACATTCATTCCGATTACATCTGTATTGTAGTCGTAGACCAGCGGAGCAATGAGTGCCCCGACGATTATGAGAACAAGAAGAACAAGTCCTATAATGGCACCCTTGTTACGTCTGAGCTGTCTCCAGGCAAGGGCCATGGTGCTCCTCTTCTTGTAGATTTTCGATGCTCTTTCCTTTGTTTCTGCCATACCATTCCCCCTTACTTAGTGTACTGTGCCTTGATACGGGGATCGACGTAGGCATATACGATATCGACAAGGAGGTTGACGATGGTGACAAGCATCGTCGTCATTATGAGAGCCCCCGTGACTGTCGGAATGTCCCTCTGGTCGATTGCATCGACAACAAGTCTTCCGACTCCCGGCCATGCAAATACCGTCTCGGCGAGAACTGATCCTCCGAGGACGTTGGAGAACTGGACACCGAATATCGTGATGATCGGGATAAGTGCGTTCCTGAGTGCATGGTGCATGACGACCCTCTTTTCAGAGACACCCTTTGCCCTTGCAGTTCTGAGATAGTCCTGTCTCAGGACATCAAGCATGCTCGAACGTGTCGTTCTTGTAAGAAGTGCCGCAAGTCCCACGCCGACGGTGACTGCAGGAAGAACTACGCTGAGCGCCCCCTCGCTTCCTCCCGAGGGGAACCATCCGAGCTTGAGGGAGAAAAGGAGCATAAGAAGAAGCCCCAGCCAGAAGTTCGGCATCGAGAGTCCCACGAGAGCGAAGATCATCGCAAGTGTATCCTTCCAGCTGTTCTGGTTGACTGCGGCGATGATCCCGAGCGGAACCGACATCAATATTGCAACAAGCATCGCAAGGGAAGCGAGCCTGAGTGTGTTCGGAAGTCTCTGCAGATAGAGTTTCATTACATCCATCTGGCTTATGTAGCTCGTACCGAGATTACCTCTCAGGAGCTTTGCTATGTATCTGAAATACCTTTCGAGGAGGGATCCTTTGAGTCCCATCTCCTCACGGAGGGCGTCAAGCTCCTCCTCGGTGGCGTCCGGGCCTGCGACCGAATAAACGGGGTCGCCCTCCGCCACGCTCATGATGGCGAAAATGATGAATGCGACGCCCAGGAGTACCGGGATGAGCATTATCAGGCGCTTGATTATGTAGCGGTGCATATTTTCTCCTTAATCGGAATAAAGTGAAACGCAGAGCACCTCAGGGGCGCCCTGCGTAACTGGAACTCAGCTGATCACTGAGGAAGTGCGATGTATCTGAAGTCGTGCTTTGCATCCGGCTTCCATACAGCACCTGCAAGTCCCTTCTTCACACCGATATTGATGTACGATGTGCAGATCGGGATGAGCGGACATACTTCGTCGAGGTAGTTCTCGATCTCGTAGTACATCTGTCTTCTTGTCTCCGTATCGGTCTCGACGAGAGCCGCGTCGACCATAGCATCATAGACAGCGTCCTTCATGTTGGGTCTGTTGGAGCCGTTCTTGACTCTGACGCCGTCAGCACCGAGTGTCGAACCGCACTGGTTGCGGAGTGTATAGTCTGTTCCGAGGTCGTCTGTGAACTGATAGATACAGAGTTCATAGTCGAGGGCCTTGTCGTTGAGCTTGCCCTTGAGAGCTGCTGTCTCCATCTCCTCGAGGACGATGTTGATGCCGATCTGGGCACAGGACTGCTGGAAGATGAGAGCCATCGTCTTCTTGAATTCCTTGTCGACCATGATGTGGAAGGTCAGCTCGCCGGGCTTGTAGCCGGAGAGAGCAAGTTCTTCCTTTGCCTTGTCAAGGTTGTATTCATATACGTGGATGTCGGGATTGAGACCGAACTGGCCGCGGTTGATGTAGTTGTTGTGTACAGTTCCGAGTCCGTCCTTGCCTGCGATGATCATGCTTTCCTTGTCCGTGCAGTATGCAAGAGCCTTTCTCACGTGTACGTTATCGAGGCCCGGCTTCTCCATGTTCATCGGGATGTAGAGCATGACGACATCGGGAGTCTGCACCAGCTCCAGGTTCTTGTCGCTTCTGATTCTCTCGAGGTCTGTCGTACTCGGGTCGATACATACGTCGATTTCACCTGTCTGGAGTGCGATGAGTCTTGTGGATGCTTCCTTGTAGAGCTTGAAGACGATTCTTCTTGTCGGAGCAGCACCCTTTCTGTAGCCGTCGTACCTTACGAACGATACATAGTCACCGGGGACCCAGTTCTCGAGGGAGAACATACCCGAGCCCATGTAGCAGCCCGTCTTCTCGTCCTTCTCGCATGCAGCCTTGCTGAGAATCGACATACCCTTGTGAGCCATGAGTGTGATCCAGTCCTGGTTTGCCTTTGCGAGGGTGATCTGGACGTGTGTGTCATCGAGGCATACGATTTCCTCGACGTCGCTGACCTTCATCTTTGCAAACGATGAAGTCTTTGCCTTCTCGTATGTATACTTGACGTCTTCAGATGTCACTCTGCTTCCGTCTGTGAACGTCGCATCTTCGGGAAGTGTGAAGACGAACGTACAGCCGTCGTCAGAGACAGTCCAGCTCTCTGCAAGTGCGGGGATGACCTCACCTGTATCGGGGTCGATGTCGACGAGGGTTTCATGTGTCAGATAGAATGCCATCATGTTGGCGTCCGTATTGGAACCCTGGGGATCGAGTGTCGTTATATCGTTTGCAACACCGATGATGATGGTGTCCTTGTACTTGACATCAGCCTGGATTGCAGCTGACTTGACACTGCCTGTTTCCGTGAGTGTGCCTGCTGTCTCGACATCTCCAGCCGTTGCCGGAGCCGTTGTCGTAGTCTCTTTTCCTCCGCCGCAGAATGCAGACATCAGAACAAGCATCGATAGCAGTAAAACGACTGCTGTTTTCTTCATATCCATTTTCTCCTTATTTATGTATGTTGATTCCTTCGTCCAACATCAGAGCCTATGATATGGTGAAAAAGATGGAAAACCAATAAGTTTTCAACTTTTTTACACACTTTGTGGGACAAATCAGGGTTTATTAGAAGATAAATTTCAGCTCTGATAATTTATTTATACATAAATCGGCAATTCCGTCAGAATAAGAGAGGGGTGTCAGTTTCCACATTCCCGACCTCATCCATACCGTCTTCATTCCGAGCCTGCGGGAGGGGAGAATGTCGTTGTCGAGTCTGTCGCCGATCATCCACGCATCCTCCATCCGGCAAAGAGCGTCGGCAGCAGCCTTTCTGAATATGCGTTCGTCCGGCTTTCTGAATCCGCATTCGTACGATGCCTCGATGACGGAGAAGAAATGCAGAAGTCCCCGCTCGGAGAGCCTTCTCTCCGTTCCTTCGGGCTGATTGGCGATTATGCCGAGCGTGTATCCCCTGCCCTTCAGATACTCCAGCGTTTCAAATGCATCGGAAAAGACAACTTCGTCCCCGCTCGGCCACGGCCTGTCAGGCAGGCCGAAGAATGCCGCCGCCTCCGCGTTGCCGTCCATCCCCTTCCTGTAGAACTCCCGTCTCTTCTCATCGAATTCGGCGAATGTGACACCGCTTCCCTCCAGCATCATGCGGGCGTGATGATCGTATGCCGTGCTTTCGTCGACAAGCGTCGAACCTATATCGAAAAAGAGAGTCGTCATGGAAGAAGAATAAGGCGAAACGGTGGAAAAGAGAAAGAGGAAGTATTATGATACTTCTGGTTAGATTTATCTAACTGGAGGAGAAACAATGTCACAGAAAGCCACACTGATGCAGAGAAAGCTCATGAGTATCGGGTCCAGGGGGAAGGATATCTTCAAACCGATGAACACAGGCTGGCTTGATGAGCACGTTGCCGCATTGAGGGAATGGGCCGCAAACATCTTCTTCTACAGGAAGGACGGAATGACAATAATGATCGACGCCGGCTACAGCTATCCCGGACTCGGGGATAAGATGGGATGGCTCGGCATAAAACCCCAGGAGATAAAAGATATCCTCATAACCCATGAGGATACAGACCACATAGGGGCCGTGGAGGACGACAGCGACCATCTCTTCAAGGATGCCCGTCTTTATATCAGCGAAGAGGAGAACAGGTACCTCACCGGAGAGAGAAGACGCAAGACATTCTTCGGGCTCTACAAACTCGAGCAGGTACATGTCAAGAACATGCGCACACTCCTCCATGACGGTGACGTATTTTACATCGGGAGCATAAAGATCGAAGCCTTCCTTGTTCCGGGGCACACATGGGGCCACACAAACTATCTCATCGATGATAAATATATGTTCACGGGCGACTCCATATGGCTCGGAAAGGACGGCGGCTACAGCTTTCTCTCGACCCTTGCCGAAAGCAACAGGGTTGCCGTGGACGCACTCAGGACCTTCAGGGAGAAGCTCGAGAAGAGGAACCTCCGCCCCCTCTTCATAACCGGCCACACCGGTGCAACCGACAACTCTGAGTTCACCTTCCGCCATACCGACACTCCTGCATCCATCTTCAGAAAGCGCGTTCCCGATCCTTCGGCGCCGTACGACCCGTATGACGAGAGCGACGACACAGAGGAGAAGGCACGTGGAAAAAGACTCGAGCTTGTAGCAACTGAATGAAATATAGCCTCCCGGGCTAACACACACCTTCCCGCCCTTCCTATCATAAGGATGATCTTATATGGAAAGGAGGCATGATTATGACAATCGACTACAGAAAGCTCTTCGAGGCATTCCAGCGATACATTGACCGCACCTTCGATGAAATGAGACGCAGCGACACACTGAGGAAGGAAATCGAAGGTTATTACTTCATGGACCGTAACGCCGGGTCGACGAAGTTCATGAATCATATCGACATAAGGAGGAAGATCGCCGAAGGCTACTACCTCTACGACACCGTCAGTGAGGAGAATTTCCTCGCCCTCTGCTCCGATATAGACAACGACCTCTGGGACGACTACAAGGACATGTACGAACCCAATCACGTCTTCTGGGCCGTTCCTCTCGAAAAATACATCTACGCCCTCCAGGGTATAACAGGAAAAAGGCCATCCTCTGTCCGGCACTGGAACCACCTGGAGGTCCTCTCTTCGTCAGACCCGGCACCGGATCCCCCTGAAAATCGGTGGTAGACCGTCCCCTGCCCTGTCCACGGGCTGCGGATTACTCCACTCAAATAAGACTTAGTCAATTATAATTTAGTAAATTTGATTTGACTGAATTTATTTCCGCCTTATCATTCCTCCGAGGAAGAAAATGTTTGTAGGACGGAAGAAGGAACTGGAGAAGCTGGAAAAGCTCTACAGCACAGGAACACAGAAATTTGCTGTTGTCTACGGCAGACGGAGAATCGGCAAGACAGTTCTCCTCGAAGAGTTCATGAAGGACAAGGAAGGGATAAGATTCATATCCTTCAGGGGGAACAGGGGCCTTCTTTTCAAGAGTCTCACAGGCATTGTGAACTCGTTCTTCGCACCGGAGGGGCCGCAGTATGCCTTTTCAGACCTCGACGAACTTTTTTCGTTCATATTCTCGAAAAGCACCAGCCGCCACTTCATATTCATAATCGACGAATATGCATATCTTGCCGAACTTTTTCCCGAGGCCTCCTCCCTTCTGCAGAAATACATAGACATGTACAGGGAAAAAGGAAAGCTGTTCGTCATTCTCTGCTCGTCCTCACGCTCGTTCATGGAGGGACAGGTCATGGGTTCTTCCAGCCCTCTCTACGGCAGGAGGGACCTTGCCCTGAAGCTCGGTCCGTTCGATTTGAGGGAGACAAAGGAGATGCTCCCCCTCCTCTTTGACAATCGAGACATCTTCACTGTATGGGCGATTACAGGGGGTGTTCCACTCTATCTTTCACTCTTCTCCGCCTACAGCAATGTAAACGAGGCCGTCAGAGAACTCTTCTTCGATGAAACCGGTTATTTCGTGAACGAAGTTCCTCATGGAGAACAGAAGCGCAAAAAACTACCTGTCAGTCTGTACGCTTCTTGCATCGGGTACGAACAAGCTCTCGGATATCGCAAACAAGACAGGGCTTTCAACATCTCTTGTGACATCCGTTCTCGAAAGCCTTTCGGAAATCGATATTGTTGAGAAGGAAGTTAGCGTACAGCCGGCGTCGAGGAAACCCGTATGGCGGATAAAGGACAGCGTAGTTGCTTTCTATTACCGCTTCAGGTACCCTTTCTCCGCCTACGGCGAAGACAGAATGACGGCAAACTACCTTGTTCACATTAATGAGTTTCTAGGATTCTCGTTCGAAAAGCTCTGCAGGAAGGCACTTCCGGGGATTCTGAAGGGCACTCTCATTACAGAGATGGGACGCTGGTGGAGAGGTAACCCCGTTACGAAGACGGAAGAGGAAATCGACATAGCGGCATGGACCGATGACGGCGCCCTCACTGTATGTGAATGCAAATATATCTCCAAAGATATAACAGAAGAGGTTATCGCCACGCTCAAGCGCAGAGCCTGGATCATCAGCGAAGGAAAAAAAACCTCATACATATTCTTTACAAAGAAAAAGACTGAGCTCAATCCGGAAGGCTATCCGTCCTGTTCCTTCTACTGTCTCGACGACGTTTTCTCTCTTCTGAGCCGAAGAAAAAAACTCTTCGGGAGGGGGCTAGAAAGAAAGGCGGAAAACACAATATAATCGATGCCGATGGAAAGATGGCCGAGTGGTCGAAGGCACTTGATTCGAAATCAAGCAAGGGG
>CAVFZO010000074.1:0-10479 GCA_963626925.1 Clostridium sp. AM49-4BH | reverse complement strand
AAAAGGGAATATTTCGAAAAGTTATAAGAAATTAACTTTAGCTAGAGTGGGTTTTGCGTGCTACTACAGTGAAGAACATGGGAGATTCAGGGCAAGTATCGTCTTCTGTCCCTCGAGCGGGATGGAGGCGCCGAGGGTGACGGCAAAGCCCGAGCCGAAGTTCTGATCGAGAGTGAATAGCCAGAGAGATCGTGACGAATCCCCGTTTTCCTAGAGCTCGTCGTACTCGTTCTCGAGAAGTACATCCCCTGTCCTGTAATAGTATCCCTTCCCCCACGATACGGGTGCCTTTCCTGCTCTCACTGTCGCCTTCCTCTTCCCGCTGACGAGTGGGAAGCGGAATTTGATAAAGGCTTTGTCCAGCGAAACTGAAACGCCGGCGGAGGCGGGAAGAGAACCGGAGGCTTTTCCGATAAGAGAGGAATAGGCAATCGTTCCCTTCACCTCCCCTTTGACCGAATCGAGGGAAGATGTGTATGAAAGTGATATCTTACCTGAAAGGAGAGCGTCGTTGAAATCAAGAGAGGAGTGATGGTTATGAGATTAGAGTTAGATACGACTAACCTATTACTCTCCTCTCACCTCACTGTCAATGGTTTGGTAAAACTAACTTCAATTTCTCATGTTTGCTGCTGCGTATGCACCCCTGTCCTTACGCCGTTAAGACAATGAAAAGGCAAAAAGTGCAGGATCAGAGGTAAGTCCGAAGCGAGTCGATGAGACTCTGCATATACTCGTCACCGAAGTCCGAAGATATGTAGATGATGCTCTTCAGGGCCAGCTCACGCTTCTTTTCAACGGGTATTCCTTCTTCGGAGATTATTTTCGATAAGAGAGCAAAGATCTCCTCCACTTCCCTGTTGTCGAGATCGGAGAGCCGTGCGGCGGGATAGTCGTCGTTGTGGCCGCATGGATGGGCACAGACAAAGCATGAGGGGACTGTTTTCTTCTTCGCTTCTGAAAGTTCATTAGTAAGTTCTTCTCTGGAAGAGGCAGTGAAAACGCCGTCGCTGACACATTTAACCGCCCTGAGAAGAAGTGACGTTACGCCCTCCTTCACCACACTTTCGCTCTCGAGGGAGCGCGCAAGTCCCACGAGCGGTGACAACACACAAAGTGCATCATCTGAAAGGTATAGTCCCATATCTTCGTCTCTCCTGCTTCTCCAGATAATACCAGTACGAAGGTCTTTCTGCAATTTCCGATATTGCTCCGCGCCCCGGCATTTATCTATAATCACGCCATGGACGATTTTCTTGTACGGACTGAAATGCTCATAGGAAAAGAGGCAGTGAAAAAGCTTGACTCGTCCCGCGTCGCCGTGTTCGGACTGGGCGGTGTCGGGGGCTACACAGTCGAAGCGCTTGCCCGCTGCGGCGTCGGGGCACTCGACCTCGTCGACAACGACATAGTTGCCCTCTCAAACCTCAACCGCCAGATAATCGCAGTACGTGATACAATCGGAATGAAGAAGACCGAGGCTGCCCGGCGTCGCGTCAAGGCGATAAACCCCGACTGCCGTGTGACGCTCCACAGCGTTTTCTATCTTCCGGACACGAAGGACGAATTCGACTTTTCAGATTACGACTACGTCGTGGACGCCATAGATACCGTGACCGGGAAGCTCCAGCTCATCGAAGAGGCCGCCTTCTTCGGCACCCCGATAATATCTTCGATGGGTGCGGGGAACAAACTCGACCCTACACTCTTCCGTGTTGCAGACATATATGAAACAAGCGTGGATCCCTTATGCCGCGTAATCAGGGGGGAATGCCGCAAGAGGGGGATAAAGAAGCTCAAGGTCGTCTATTCGACGGAGAAGCCGAAAGCGCCCCTCTTTGAGGATGAGGGAAGCACAAGAAGATCGACTCCCGCTTCCATCTCCTTCGTACCCTCAGTCTGCGGCCTCATAATCGCCGGGGAGGTTGTGAAGGACCTCACGTCTCTCTAATGTTCCTGATACCTTTCATGACAAAGGAGACTTTCTCCTTCATTTCAGAGCTGAACGGGGCGATATCTTCCTCCGTTATGACGCCGTCCGAAAGAAGATTCACAATGTTCATCCAGAGCTTCGAGCGGCTCATCTCTGTCTTGAAACACGCTTTGTAGTATTCCCTGTCCATCATTTTCTCGAGCCTGTGGAACTTCTCGAGACAGTCTCCCCTGCTCTGCAGAAGATTCACGTACTTCTCAAAGAGCTTCTTCATGTATTCTTCCTGCCAGACGGGAAAAAGTTCACGGAAAATACGCCAGTCGTTCTCGTTTACATCCGTCTTCACATAACGTGCCATTGCGGTCTCCTTTCTGCTCTGATGATAGTGCAGAATCAGAAAATCCAAAAGAAAAATCCCCTCCGTTTTCAGGAAGGGGAATCATCTATTTTGAAAGGGGAAACGCTATCTCGATCCTCGTTCCCTTCCCCGCTTCAGACTCGAGTTTTATTTTTCCGTTCATCCGGAGAGCGGCGTTCTTCACGATGCTGAGTCCCAGCCCCGTTCCTCCCTCGCTCTTGCTACGTGACTTGTCGACACGGTAGAAGCGCTCGAATATGCGGCTCTGGTGCTCCTTTGCTATTCCTATTCCGTTGTCCTCGACGGTGAGGATGACTGTCTCTCCTTCCGTCCGGACGGTGACATATGCCTTTCCTCCCTCACTCTTCGAGTAGCGGACAGCGTTATCGAGGAGGTTGTAGATTATCTCATGAAAGAGCTTAAGGCTTCCCGTAACCGGAGCGGGAGCAAAAGATGTGACTATCTCGACGCCCTTCTTCTCAGCCTTGAAGGCTAAAAGGGAGACAACATCCTCACCCACAGCGGAGAGGTCGATTCTCCCGCACTCTGTCTCTCTGTTTTCGTCAAGCGACGAGAGATTGAGAATGTCCTCGACGAGAGCAATCATCCGTCCGGCCTCGCGGTATATCTCCGAGGAAAAATCAACGACCTTGTCCGAGCTTACCGTGCCTGTCATCAAAAGCTCGGCAAAACCGGAGATCGTTGTAAGCGGAGTCTTCATTTCATGCGAGACGTTGGCAGTGAACTCCTTACGCATATTCTCCCTCTCCACCCTTTCCGTGACGTTCCTTAAAAGGATGATTATCCCGCCGCTGGACGAGGGATAGACAGCCTCCTCTATCATCAGACCCGAGACAGGGAAGACAACTTCCCTGCGCTTTCCGTTCAATGCGTCCAGAAGAGCCTTTCTTCCTTCCCCGTCCTGGAAGTACGAAAATACCGATGTCGAGGTAACCCCTCCGGCCGCGAGAAGCGTTGTGAAACTCCTGTTGTGACTGAGGAGCGTGCCGTTCTTATTGACTATGGCAAGTCCCTCCTCAAGCGAT
Organism: Clostridium sp. AM49-4BH; assembly: GCA_963626925.1. Taxonomy (GTDB): domain Bacteria; phylum Spirochaetota; class Spirochaetia; order Sphaerochaetales; family Sphaerochaetaceae; genus Ornithospirochaeta. The sequence continues at coordinate 7,142 of CAVFZO010000074.1, read as the reverse complement.
GATGTGATAAGCTCGAACTCCCTCTTCTTCTCCTCGCTTTTCTCTATCTGCTCCCTGACGCTCTCCTTCTCCTTCTTGAGATTCAGAAGAAGCGGGGAAAGCTCCTCGTATGTTTCGTTCTCACCGGGCTTATCGAGATTGAGGGAGTTTATGGGCCTGACGATCCTCCGGCTGATGTTTCCGGAAAGTAAGAGCATGATCACAAGAACTGCAATAATGACAAGAAGAAGCGGCGGGAAAAGCATTGAAAGGAAGGCGACAAGCGTCTTGGCCTCCGTCGAAAGCCTGATGACGAGGCCGCCGTCGGTCTTCTTTGCTGCGTATATACTCTTGACAGAAAGGGTGCTGCTTCTCCTCTCGCTGAGTCCTATCCCGTTCTCCAGAGCCTCCCTCACCTCCTCTCTTTCGAGGTGATTGTCCATGCCGCTCTCGTCAGCCGCGCTGTCGTAGAGAACGGTGCCGGTACTGTCTATTACACTGAGTCTGCGGCTGCCCGAAGGGATGGAGTCGCAGCCGGCGCCGCCGGCGATGAGAGCCTCGACATAAGAGAGCTCGGAAAAGAGATCCTCCTCTATTCTCTCGGAATATGTGTGATAGTAGAGAAGAAGCGTTACGGGCAGAATAAGGACGGCCGTTATGAGCGATACGAGAAGAAGAGAGCGGAATATGGTCTTTCTCATTCTCCGTCCCCCCTTTTTATCCTGTAGCCCAGGCCCTTCACAGTCTCGATTATCTTTCCGTCCGGATCGAGTTTTTCCCTCAGGTGCCTCACATGGACATCGACAGTGCGGCTCTCCCCGTAGTATTCGTAGCCCCAGACTTCCCCCAGGAGCGTCTCGCGTTTCACCGCAAGCCCCTTATTGAGGAGAAGGTATTCAAGAAGCTCGTATTCCTTGAGTGTAAGGTCGACGGCTTTCCCTGATAGATACACCCGGTGCTCGCCTCTCTTCATCACAATATCTGAGGCGGAAAGGATATCCTCATCCCTCTTCTTTAGCGCCGAGCGCCTCAGAAGCGCCTTCGTGCGGCTTATGAGCTCGAGAATTCCGAAGGGCTTTGTAAGGTAGTCGTCGGCACCGCCATCGAGCCCCGCGACCTTGTCCATCTCCGTCGACTTCGCCGTCAGGAACATGACAGGGACAGCGGCGGTCTTACTGTCGGCTCTGAGAAGAGAAAGAATCTCCAGGCCGCTGAGGCCGGGAAGCATGATATCGAGAATGAAGAGCTCGGCGTCATCCGCCTTTCCCTCCCGGAACTCCTCCCAGGAGGGATAGACCGAAACGGAGAAACCGTTCATCTCCAGCGCATACTTCACAAGCTTCCTGATTGACGCATCATCTTCAATAAGAACTATCATCATTCCCCCCGTTCATAGAGCACCCAGCGTGAAATACTGGCTGCATGGTCGCCCATCCTCTCAAGGTACTTTGCTATCATCATGAGGTCGGGCGCCTCGTCTGAGAGCGAAGAGGATGAACGGATCAGAGAGACAAGGCTTTCCTTCGCCTTGAGGAAAAAGCCGTCAACAACATCGTCCATCTTCTCTGTCTCCAGTGCCAGAGAAGCATCCCCGGCTATGTAGGATTGTACAGCATCTTCTACCATTTTCTTAACACTCAGACACATTTTATCGAGAAAAATACGTGAGTAAAGCTCATGACCGCGGCAGTACGACATCACTTCGGCGACATCGAGGGCGTTGTCCCCTATGCGTTCCAGGTCGGATATGATCTTCGTCGCCGATGAAATGCGCCTGAGATCCCCCGCAACGGGGTGGAAGCGCAGAAGGAGGTTAATGCATTCACTGTCGCTCTCCTTCGACAGTTTCTCTATCACCCTGTTCTTTTCCTCTATCTCCTCCATGATATTCCGCTCGTCGCCGCTCATGGCAGCAGAGAGAAGCTCCACTGCACTCTCGGCATTAGCCGCCATCTCGACTATCTTGAGATAGAGAGAGTTTATCTCGTCATCGAATCTGTTCTTCATATCAACCGAACCTCCCTGTAATGTAATCTTCCGTCTTCCTGTTCTCCGGAGAGGAGAACATCTTAGTGGTATCTGAATACTCGATGAGCTCCCCGAGAAGAAAGAATGCCGTATAGTCCGAAATACGCAGTGCCTGCTGCATGTTGTGCGTGACAATCACTATCGTATACTTTTTCCTGAGCTCGAGAGCCAGGTCCTCGATCCTCTGTGTCGATATGGGATCCAGTGCCGATGTCGGCTCGTCCATAAGAAGGACAGTCGGGTCGACTGCGATTGCACGCGCGATGCAGAGCCTCTGCTGCTGCCCGCCAGATAGTCCCATAGCACTCTTGTCGAGTCTGTCCTTCACTTCATCGAATAGACCCGCAGAGATGAGGGACGACTCCACGATCTCGTCCAGCTTGACTCTGTTTCTTATCCCGTGGGTTCTCGGGCCGTATGCTATGTTGTCGTAGATGGAGAACGGGAAGGGATTGGGCTTCTGGAAGACCATCCCGACCTCCTTTCTGAGAAGCGGGACGTCGACGCTCCTGTCGTAGATGTCATTTCCCTTATAAAGGACCCTGCCCTCTATACGGCATGAGGGAATGAGGTCGTTCATCCTGTTGAGACACCTCAGAAAGGTGCTCTTTCCGCACCCCGAGGGCCCTATCAGGGACACTATGGTTTTCTCCTGTATCGCAATGTTCACGCCTTTGAGAGCCTCACTCTCTCCATAATACAGATGCAGATCTTCAACGGTGAATATGTCACTCATCTCTGCCTCCTCCTTTGACTTTTACAATGAGTCTGCTCATCAGGTTGATGAGAAGAACAAGAATGAGGAGCACCGCGCTTGTCGCACGTGCCTCCTCCATATGAAGGCCCTCGCTCATAAGGGCGTACATATGCACCGAGAGCGTACGCCCCGAAGAGAGAAGCGACGAGGCAATCCCTGTTGCGCTTCCCGCCGTGTAGATAAGGGCCGCCGTCTCCCCAACTATCCTTCCGACGGCAAGGATGACTGCGGAGAGAATCGAGGGAAGAGCCGAAGGGATGACTACACGGAATATAGTCCCGAGCTTACCGCACCCCAGGGCATACGAGCCCTCCCTGAGGGAGAGGGGAACCTCCAGAAGTGCCTCCTCTGTCGTTCTCATGACTATCGGGAGAATCATGATTGCAAGAGTCAGGGATCCCGACAGAAGCGAGTAGCCGAAGTGAAGAAACGAGGAGAAGAAGATGCAGCCGAAGAGACCGTAGACAATCGATGGAATGCCGGAGAGTGTCTCTGTCGTCATTCTGATGAGCTTCACAATCCACCCTTCTTTTGCATATTCCGTCAGATATATCGCTGCCGATATCGAGACTGGAAGTGCAATGATGAGCGTCAGGAACATAATCGAGAGGGTGTTGATGACTGCAGGCATCATGCTCACGTTCTCGGAGTTGTACTTCCATGCAAAGAGACCCGGCTTGAGAGCGGGGATGCCGAGGACAAGCACGTAGCCTATGATAAGGAGAAGAAGGAAGGCCACAACAGCCGCCGCTGCTCTTATAAGAGCGCCGAGTATTCTGCTTGAGAAATGCTTCATTTCCTTCTCCCCCTGCTTACTGCACTGAATGCCAGGTTGATAATCAATATGAAAACGAAGAGCACCGCTCCCGTTGCGATGAGCGCCTCCCTGTGGAGATCGGCCGCATAGCCCATCTCGAGGACGATGTTTGCAGTCATCGTTCTCACCCCCTTCAGAACAGACGAGGGCATCACGGCCTGGTTGCCCTCTATCATGATGACGGCCATTGTCTCGCCTATGCTCCTGCCCACTCCGAGGATGACTGACGACAGAATTCCCGACTGCGCTGCGGGGATTATGACACGGAAGACAGCCTTCTCCTTCGTATCCCCCAGTGAGAGAGCTCCGCTCATGAGGGCGGGATCTACGCTCCTGAGGGAGTTCTCGCTGACAGTAATGATGGTCGGGAGAATCATGAGAGCGAGAAGAAGGGAGGCCGTGAGCATGCTCTTTCCGCTCCCCCCGCAGAGATGCTGCATGAAGGGAACAATCACCATAAGACCGAAGAAGCCGTAAACGATGGAGGGAATCCCGGCAAGAAGCTCGACTGCACTCCTGAGTAATTTATATATCCTCTTCGGACAGAAGAATGCCATATATACCGCAGTAAGAATCCCGAGGGGGACGCCGAAGAGAATCGAGAGCCCCGTTACATAGACGGAGGCGAGAATCATCGGAAGGATTCCGTAGATGTCCGACGATGGTTTCCACTTCGTCCCGAGAAGGAAATTCAAAGGGCCTATTTCGGCAATCGTCGGGATGGCGTTCATGAAGAGGAAGAGACATATCAACAGAACGGAGAGCACCGAAACGAGTGCTCCCGCAAAGAATATGAACTCAGCAGTTCTTTCTTTCTTCTTCATCAGAGGTTATCCCAGCTTGTAACAGCACCTGTGTAGATGTCCCTGACGTTCTCAGTTGTGAGACCGTCCACAGCGTTGTCGTTGTTGACGATGACAGCGATGCCGTCGAGTGCGATTGCCATACCGGTAAGGCCCTTTTCAGTTTCGCTGGCCTTGAGCTCCCTCGATGCCATGCCGATGTCAGATGTTCCGGATGCGGCATCGTTGAGACCTGTCGTCGAATCTGACTGCTGGAGTGTGACCTTGACGCCGGGGTTGAGAGCCGAGTAATTCTCGACAAGAACTTCCATCACAGGATAGACAGAAGAGGAACCGCTGATCGTGAGAGTTCCGCTGAGGCCTTTGGAAGTATAACCCTCGCCGTCTTCCGCCACCTTGATATAGCCCTTCTTCTCGATGACGCTCTGTCCGTCACTGCTCATGACATAAGAGAGGAAATCTGCTGCAACATCAGTGAGAGTGAGATATGCAACGTTGAAGGGACGGGAGAGCTTATAGGAGCCGTCCTTGACAGCTTCGACAGATGGATAGACGCCGTCTATGGTGAGAGCCTTGACTTCTTTCGAAAGAGAACCGAGAGAAATGTAGCCGACGGCATTCCTGTTGCCGCTGACAGTCGTGATCACGACGCTTGTGGATGAAGCGATCTCCGCAGTCTCAACCGTCATATCTGTCTTGACGCCGTCAACCTTCTCTTCGACGCCGACGAGCTCGATGAACGCACCTCTCGTGCCCGAACCCTCCTCACGTGAGATGACCGTTATGTCATTATCTGATTCCTTTGCGCCGCCCGCAGTAACAGATAAAAGTGCAATACAAAATACAAGAATAAGAGTAACTAGTTTTTTCATTTTCTTATCTCCTTGGCCCAAAAACTATCAGAAAGGAATTAAGGAGAAAGAAAATGTATGTTAAATCTGTGTTAATTCTCTCGGGATGGAAAAGCCGGTTACAAGAATATGAAAATCAGAAATAGAGCTCAGACGCCGTCATAAGGACATACTTATCAGAGGAAAAATCAAAGCCCGAGGATGAGACAAAGCCCAGCGATCTGCATTCCAGAGCGCTGATTGCCCTGACCTGACTTTCCTCTTTTTCACATTCTTCCTTCTTCATCGGATTAAGATAGAACTTACATTCGTAGAAATCATAACCGCCCTCACGCTTCAAAACGACATTAAACTGTCCGTTTCTGTGATTCCTCATGTCATCATACCAGTAGGAACCGAAATCAAGGACACCTTCCAGTTTACCCATATGAGCCTGACGGACAAAATACTCAAGGACAATTCCCTCGAAGCGGTAGCTGATGAAAGTATTCAGCGACGGCAGTATGTTGTTTCTGAAGAATGTCTCCTCCCCGAACCTGGCAACAAGTGAATCCGAGGCGAAGATGTAGGAGAAGTAGAACCGCATGAGATTGTCCTTAATCTCATAGAACTGTTTGCGCCCGTCTCCTATTCTGTTGATCGGATTGACTTTGGCGACAGTTTCCATGCTGATAAGATTCTTCAGCTGCTTATCGAGAAGTCCCGAATTCGTTTCATTCAGATATGCCAGGATGTCACGATAGCGCTTTTTTCCGTTCGCCAGGCACTCAAGAATCCTCACATCATAGTTTTTCTGTATTTCCCTGAGCATTACATTCTCGATGTAGTTTCTCAGAATGCTGTCCTGCCCTATCAGACGAATCTTGATATTCTCCTCGACACTCTTCGAGTAGTCCAGGGAGGAAAGGACATAGGGAGAACCTCCGAACACCGAATAGAATTTGATTTTCTCCCTTACATCCTTATCAGGATAGAAGAGAGCTGCATCATAGTAGTCAAATTCCTCTATCCTCTCAATAAGCGTAAAACGCCCGAAGAGGGGATTTTCCTCCGAAAGAAGTTCCTTCATTACCGATATGTATGAACCGCAGAGTACTATTTTGATATTATCTGAAAGATTGTCGATTATGCTCTGCAGAAATGAATCAAGCTCGTTTTTCCTGCAGCTTTCCTTCCAGAACTGATACTCATCGATCATGACAAGTATTTTCCGATTCAGGGATTTCAGATAATCGAAGAGATCGAAAATTGTATTAAAGGTTATTCCGGGCAGGTTGAGAGAGAGTATGACGCTGCGGGTAAACAGAGCAAAGTTCCCCTCATATGTAGTCTTCGAACAGAGATGATAGACAAGACTTCCATCATACTCCTTTGCACTCTCCCGGAGGAGAGTCGACTTCCCGACCCGACGTTTCCCATAAACAAGAACAGCACCCTTCCCATCCCTGTTGAACTCATTCCTCAGTTCTTTCAGTTCTCTCTTTCTTCCCAGAAACATACAATCTCCTTACTGAAAAAAGTTTCAGTGAATTTCTTTTCAGTGAATCTGAATTCAGTATAATAAAACTTTAAGAAGAAAGCAACAAAACAAGAAGGAAGTCTGTTTCCATTTCAAAGAACAGAATTAAGAGATCTGTATGCGCCACCCGGATCAATGCTGTCCGCAGCCGTAGATATTCCTCTTCAGGGGAGAATCTGCCGCTCTCAACGACCCGGCGGCTGTTGCTTCCTCAGACAATCTGCTGAAGATGGCAGGAGAAACACAGAGGGACGGCAATAAAAAAGCACCCCCCAAAAAACGACTCGATTGTCTGGAGATTTTATAAACCTGGTTGTAAAATCCTTATTAAATGAGGTTTTTGTAAAACTCCGGAATCAAGTTTTGATCTGAATATTTATGCAAGTTA